>JABHZL010000086.1 GCA_018656645.1 Phycisphaerae bacterium | reverse complement strand
GTTTCTTTTACACTTACAGAAAAAGAGAGGCGAGTTTTTGCAGTCCTCTATGAAGCCGATAATGAGGATGAACTTACTTCAAAAGTGATAATAGAGAGAACCGAAAAGGGTGCTGATAATTGGGCTGAAGGAAGAGATGAAAACAAAAAAGACACGGTAGGAAAGACGGTTGTGTTTGGTTTGTTGAACAAACTTATAGACCACGAACCAAACTTTGCTGTACGCGAAAAACCACGCGGTGGAGCAAAACTTACACCTGAAGGGCGCGAGTATTGGAGGAATCGAGCAAGGGATTACTAAAAAACTCAAAAAAAAGTAAAACGGACTTAGGCGGCTTAGAAACTGTTTAGAAACGGCTTATGGTCATTGATACTCCATTCCTGAAAGCACAGCATCGTGCTGCGCTAATTAACGGAAGTCATTTGGAGAATTAACAATGGCAGATTTTAGGGATCAGGATAAATACGGTTTAACCGTCAGCGAAGCAAAGAAGGTTTTAGGGGTTTGCGAAAGAAAAGTAAGGGGGTTAATTGCTGAAGGCAAGTTGCCTCACTTCAGGGTTGGGCGCTCGGTACGCATTCCATGGCAACCACTTAAAGAGTGGATGGATCAAGGCGGAACGGAAGGGGGTAGAAGATGATACAAGTCCAAAAAGAAATGCCCCGCCAGAGGCAAGGGCAATCAAAGGTGCAAAGTTGGTGGGATGATTATAGACCAGATATTCAAAGCCTGCTGTCGCATAAGCAGGATGTTGCATCGTTTACTGTAATTGCGGGAATGATTCGGTATCCAGCAGAATCGTGTTCACTTGTTCAAAACATCAAAGCATCAGATTTTACATCCAACCTCACAAAGCAGTTGGGAAAAAGTTGTCTATTTGAGTTGAACGGATATGGGCGGGTGAGATCAGAAGTTTTGTTCGATAATTTGGTATCAGATAGTTGGAATCAAGTATCGGTAGAACTTTATCAGGGGATGATTTATCAAATACCGTTCCATGGTGATTTAGAAATTGTAAAAGAGGTTATACGGGGAGCGGTAAGGGAGTTGAAGCATGAGCGATTTTGCGCCAATAGACAATTCTAATAACGAAACCAATATACAAAAAAAGCCAAAGCAAACAGTTGAATCAAAGCCAGTTATTACTCGACTTGAGGATGTTGAAATAGAACGAGTTACTTGGTTATGGGAGAACAGAATCCCAGTAGGCAAACTTACTTTGATTTCTGGTGATCCTTGTCTTGGCAAGAGTACATTCACAATGGACATTGCCGCAAGAGTATCAAGTGGAGCACCGTGGGCAGATAGTCCAACAGAAGCCCGAGAAGTTGGCGGGGTTGTCATCTTGTCGGCTGAGGATGGTTTGGCAGATACTATCAAACCACGATTACAGGCCGCAGGAGCGATCATGGAACACATTATTTCGCTTGATTCTGTTAGGCGTTCCTGTGATGAAGAAGTGCATGAGGAAGCGTTTTCATTGACTACTGATATACCTCGCTTACGCGAGGCAATTCAAATGGTTAATGATTGTCGGCTTGTAATCATTGATCCAGTTTCAGCATATTTAAGTAATACGGATTCGCATAAGGACGCGCAGATTCGCGGGTTGTTAGCACCGTTGGCTGCCCTTGCTGAAAATACAGGCGTAGCAATCATACTGGTTGCTCACTTGAACAAAAGTAATGGAAGAAAAGCAATCTATCGAACAGGTGGTAGCATTGCTTTTATTGCTGCTGCTCGCGCCGCGTTCTCAGTGGTTAAGGATACAAAAGAGCCAGAGCGTCGGTTATTCCTCCCAACAAAAGCCAACCTAGCCCCTAGTGGGATTGGTGGGTTGGCATACACCATAGAAGGTGTAACCTTGCAGAGTGAAGAAGGTGATGTATCCGCTCCTGTTGTCAGGATAGAACCAGATGCGGTTGATGGTTGCGCAGATGATTACATGGTTGAACCAAGCGGCGATACAGACGATCAAGATGATGCGGCTGAGTGGTTAATCGAAGCACTTGCAAGTGGTGCTCTTGGATCAACAGAAGTATTTCGTTTGGGCAAACTTCAAGGATTCAGTATGAACATCATCCGAAGGGCTTTCAAACGACTAGGGGGAAAGCCAAAAAAAGAAGCGTTTGATGGTGGGTGGAAGTGGGGATTGCCATGATTAGGTTAAAAAGCCCAAGATACCCAAGATGCCCCGTTACAAAAGACGGACATCTTCGACACCTTCGCGATATTCGCGTAATAATGGACAGAACAAAACAAGTAAGAACCAGCAAAGGATTGCACAATGGCAAGCATTACAAAAAATAAAATTAACGGTTGTAAGCGAATTGATTTCAGATTTGCGAATAAAAGGCATTATGTTTCGTTAGGCAAGATGACAATGAAACTTGCAAACGAAGTAAAAACAAAAGTGGAGGATATCTTGGCTGCAAAGTTGGCTGGTCATCAGTCATCACCCACCACTCAGGAATGGATCGTTCAGCAACGAAAAGGCAAAACAGGTTTGATTGAAAAACTTGCAGATTTGGATTTGATCCATCGCGAGTATCGTCCTGATGTCGCGAATACGCTCGACGCGTTCATTGGCTCGTACATCGAAAGTCGTACTGATGTAAAAAGCATAACGCGTAGATTTTATGGGCAAATTAGAAGGCGTCTTGTTGACTACTTTGGTAAAGATCGTAGGCTTTCAGACATTGCAACTGGTGACGCAAAACAGTGGCGTAGGTCATTGCTTGATAGTGGATTGTCTGAGGCAACGACAAACCGTTCTTGTGCGACTGCTATTCAGTTTTTCAATGAAGCAATCGATATGAAGGCAATCACTATGAACCCATTCAAGGGATTGCCAGTAGTTGTGCGTGGCAATCACGACCGTTACCACTTTGTAGACAGACCAACTATTGAGAAGGTAATCGAAGCATGTCCAAGTGCTGAATGGCGTTTACTTGTTGGGTTGGCTCGGTATGCTGGGCTGAGGATTCCGTCGGAAGCGGTACCATTGAAGTGGGAGGATATCTCACTTGATGGCAACACAATGACGATAACGAGCCCCAAGACAGAACACCACGGCAAGGGGACTCGGGTTTGTCCAATCTTCCCTGCATTGCGTCCATTGATTGAAGATGCGAGGGAAGCGGCACCAACGGATTCTGAATTCGTTCTTCAACGCTACAGGAATCCGACGCAAAACCTTCGAACCCACTTTCAACGGATCATCAAAAGGGCAGGAGTTGAACCTTGGGTAAAGTTATGGCAGAACCTGCGGTCATCCTGTGCTACTGAGTTGGCAGATAAGTATCCAGAGCATGTACTTACCAAGTGGCTAGGCAATACTCCAAAGGTTGCAAAAGAACACTATTTCCAAGTAACGGATGAACACTGGATGCGTGCTGTGTTGGATGATTCTATGGGTAAAAATGAAGGATCAAAAAGTGCATCCAAATGCGCATCAGTACCCAGCGGTTTGGGCATGAATCGTGTTGCACAGCGTTTTCGCAGTGAATCTGTAAGTGTAGATGGTGCAAGAAGAAACACCCACATGCAGGAGCAGGTAGGTGTTACTCAATGCGCGAGAGAGGACTCGAACCTCCACGGGATTTTACTCCCACCAGCACCTCAAGCTGGCGCGTCTGCCAATTCCGCCACTCGCGCTTAAGGGGTGGGAATTATAACAGGGAAGAACGCCTTCGTCTCTCTTCTTCTAGTTGTAGAATGGCAGTGCATGTCAGTTGAAGTACTCAAAGTAAACGAAATATTTTCATCCATTCAAGGTGAATCTACGTGGGCAGGACATGCCTGCACATTTGTCCGTTTGCAGGGTTGTCCACTTCGCTGTCACTACTGTGATACTTCATATGCTTTTCGTGTGGGAACGACCATTTCAATTGCTGAGATCTTAGAAAAAGTGCAAAAAATAGGAATACAAGTAGTGCAAATCACTGGCGGAGAACCGCTCGTGCAACAAAGTGTGCATACGCTCATTCGTGCGTTGTGCGACTTAGATTTCACTGTACTTGTAGAGACTAGCGGAATGTGTGACCTTCAAAGATGCGACTCTCGATCATACAAGATTGTGGATATTAAAACGCCTAGCAGTGGTGCTGCGGATTCCTTTATGGAATCTAATTACGACGTACTCTTAGAAAACGACGAGGTAAAGTTTGTTATTACCAGCCGTGAAGATTTCGACTGGGCAGTACACGTTGCTAAAGAAAAGAATCTCAATAACAAGGTGAAAGCAGTACATTTTTCGCCAGTCATGGAGCAGAAGTCGATGGATGAGGTTCAAGGGTGCGAAGCGCTTGATCCGTCCCTCCTTGCTACGTGGATTCTTGATGATGCGCCTTGGGCTCATCTGCAATTGCAAATACATAAGTTCATTTGGCATCCAAGCGCACGTGGTGTGTAATATATACAGATGCGAATAGAAAAAACATTTCGTTTTGAAGCAGCACATTGGTTGCCAAACGTTTCAGAAACCCACAAGTGTCGCCGGATGCATGGGCATTCATTTAGAGTAACTATCGTAGTAGAAGATGCTGTTGATCCAGAGGCAGGCTGGGTACTCGATTATGGAGTTATTTCTGCTGCGTTTGCGCCTCTTGAGGCTCAACTTGATCATTATTTGTTGAATGACATTGAAGGATTAGAGAACCCTACAAGTGAAATGCTTGCAATCTGGATTTGGGATAGGTTAATCGACGCTTTGCCATCGCTTTTTGAGGTTGCTGTCGAAGAAACGTGCACATGCAGATGCGTGTATCGAGGTTGATTACACTTCGTCGCGGCCAACGACAGCCAAATTGATGCGTTCGTCGCGGCCTTGTAGCGGATAATCTTTGCGAAGCGGATGCGCGGGATAATCTTTCCACATCAAAATACGCCGAAGATCTGGGTGGTTGTGAAAACGAATGCCAAACATGTCAAAAACTTCTCGCTCACGCCATTCAGCGCCTTCCCAGATATCAGTTGAGGAATCGACAACTAAGGCATCGTCTTTTACAATCCCTGAAGTTTCAACCGATGGGTCAAGAAAAGTTTTAACACGCACCCTTGCGGCAGTTTCAGTGTTTGCGAGAATCCACACAACTGCAAAACGTCCTAGGGTCTTTGCAGGATAGTCTAGGTAATCTACTGCAGTGACATCACAGAGCAAATCGTAATTGCAATCTGGATCGTCGCGAAGAAAACGTAGCAAGCGGTGGACATCTTTTGGATCGGCAATCAGCGTTAACTCTTCACGAAAGTCAGTTGATCTAAGAGAAAGATCTGAGAGACCATCGCGAACGCGATCGAGTGTTAGATTCGTAGAAGAATTCATTTGATGGGGCATTCTAGTAGAAACTACTGTGTTGAGGAACCTTGCAGTCCTTTGATGTGAATGGAATCTATGTTGGGATCCATATTCCACACGATGCTTGTGGCTCGCACAGGATACGGCGCGCCTTCTGTCACAATTGCAACTGTTTTTCCATCTGTTGCTGAAAGTTTTGCAAGACCAGTTTGTAAGTTGTAATCAAAGAGGTCGCAGTCGACTCGTCTCGTCGTTGTCGAAACGTAGACATTGTCCGATGCTTGAATTTCCTGGACATCCATTCCTCGCATCGCCACAGTTGATGTGTCTTTCGTATCGCTAGCAGTTGTATTCTTTGAAAGAGCATTGATTTTATTTGCGGTGAGCATGCCAATTAGACCATCAAGGCCTTTGTGAAGCATCTGTACATCTTCTGTCATTTTGATTCGGTACAACTCGTCGGAGATGCGTGTCGTCCGCAAGTTTCCATCCCAAGTAAATTGTGTTGTTCCTCTCCCCGCAAGAGAGGATTGGTGCGTGGTGTTTAACGGTTTGCGGTTGTCTCGAATGACAAGTTCCCCATTTCCCACAGCTAAGAGCTCAGAGGTGCTTGTTTCATACTCAATGTGATTGCCGCCAATGTAATATAAAACAGGAAGTTCTTCCGGCTGATCCTTATTCCACAGCCTGTGTTCAAATTTTGCTTCCTCGCGTGCGATCACTCGTTGGAGTTTTCGTTCTTCTTCACCAGAGGTGCTGTTTGGTACGGGTTCATTTGTAAACTCAAACTGTAGACTCTCACTTTGAATTTCGGTAAGTTCAACAGATGATTGCCTGCTTCTTGCAACAACGCCGCCGCGAAAATCTATAAGCCCACCATCATTGTTGAAGTGTTGGTCGATTGCCATCGTATCGTGCCAAGTCGCTCGCATCGAAACATGTTGTGCTTCGGGATCGTCAACTGTATTTTCTGGATCGACATTGACAGAAGGGCGATCCATTCGTTTGTCTTGGTTCACAAGTAAAGGTTGCGTAAGAAAACGGGCTTGTCCCGGGCCTTCCCAGAGACCTTTTCCTGTCGAGCGGTTAATCGTAAAGAGTGCTGCGTCGCCTCGATCCATCAACATACGTTTGTAAGCCACAACGACACTGCCTTCAAGTTCAGCGATTGATTGATTGATATCACCTCTTAATGTGTCACAAAAAGCTCTGCCGCCATCGTTTAATAACACTTGCACATCACCAGTGGCAGTCATTTTATCTGCTTGCATCGAGCCGCCGAACTCATCCGTTTTTTCTTCTGACGCAGCCTCTACGAAGGTGACTTCAGCTTTGTCAGCCCAAAGTGTTTGCGTATCGCTGATCCCTTTTACATTCCCCGTTGCAATTGCAAGTTCAGGGGAAGATGATCCATCCTTTTCCTGTGAAAAGAGAATGTCTAACATATCACAAGTGAGTTCGCTTTCCTCTGTTGTCATTCGGATATCTTTTTGACAGACGACTTGTTTGAGAATTCCACCGTCTGATGTATCGGTGGTAGGGGTCATTGTGAAGTTCACGCCGCCTTCCCAAGTAATTGTGGTTTTAACTCCATCTTTAGGGTGTTGTTCTAGTGAACCTTTGCCCACTATTTCGCCTACACCAGTTTTTTGAGCAAGCCATAAGTGGTTTACATAGGCTGTGGAGTCATGCATCGCAACAATCGCTTGTGCAGAAGCATCGCCGAACAAGTCCATTCGATCTTGCTCGACTTCATATCGAACAACATTCGCTCGAGCAGACATATCTGCTTCGTGGTCAATTAAAATTGCAGGTGCATTTGCAGTGCCGAAAAGCTCAAGTCGAGTTTCTTCTGGAAATGTTGGTTTAAATGCGACATCATCAAGTGGAAACATGGTGAGCCCGCCGTTGCATGTAATGATCGTTGGCTCAAGATTTTCCGGAGGGAGTTGCATATCGCTTTGCTTCCCAGTGGATGGTTCGAGACCTAGACCAAAGATTGAGGAAATGATTGTTGCATTCGCAGAGAGTGGATAACTTGGTCTTTGGATTGCGGCTGTTGTTTTGTTATCACTATTTAGGGCAAATGCAATGGTCAGGCGATCTCCTCGCCCCTCAGTACCTGTCAAGAGATCGCCTTGCTTGATAAGAACTTGATCAGCAAGTGTGAGAAGGTAGTATTGTTCCTCTTCTGCAATTGCTCCTGCTCTGATGTGATGGGGCCGCCGTATTTTATTTGTAGCAACTGCACTTGAACTTGGAAGACTTACACTTTGCGTTTGGGTTTGATACAACGTGATCGAATCAACCTCTTCGAGTCGCAGGTATTCAATTCTTCCGTTGGCATCATTAAAGCGAAGGGAGAGTTTTCTGCCAATGAGTGAAGAATGATTTTTTGAAACGATTCGAACTTCACTTTTACATGAAACTTCGCCTAAAAAATTGTCAAAACTAGCTTGAGGCGTTGTCAT
>JABHZL010000037.1 GCA_018656645.1 Phycisphaerae bacterium | reverse complement strand
GTAGGCTTGTCGTGCTCATCGTCCGTTTACTCTTTGTCTCTTTCATGTTCGTCGTAGCAGTACTACCATTTGTTGCAACCGCAAGTGGATCCCAGCAACCAATCGAACTTGTCATTGTTGACCACCTAGGTCCAGCCATTGCAACGATGGCGTTTGCTGCAATCATTTTGATCATCGATATCCTTACACCAAAAAAAAGGCTCTCAGCTGTATTCGGCATTTACCTAGGCTTGGTTGCAGGGCTTTTTGCTGCACTTGCAGTGGGTTTGCTTATTGACCTTATTGCAGATTCTTGGGGGCTTTCAAGTGGTGACACTGCATTGCAATATCTAACTCTCATAAAACTAGCAACTGGCATTACATTGTGTTATCTCGCTATCAGTATTGTGATTACCACAAAGGATGACTTACGTCTTGTGCTCCCTTATGTAGAATTTTCTCGACAGGTACGTGGCGTTCGCCCGCTTCTTGTTGACACTTCAATCATTATCGATGGGCGTATCGAACAACTAGCGAGTTCTCGCTTTATTGACGCGCCACTCATTGTTCCACAATTCGTCATTGACGAACTCCACATTCTCTCTGATTCACATGACAAACTTAAACGTGCAAGAGGCAAACGCGGTCTTTCCATCCTTGCAAATCTTCGAGCGGCTAAAGATGTCGATGTAACGATTGAGACAACTGAACCAAGTGATGGCGGCGTTGATCGTGCATTGCTCGCGCTAGCAGACTCAAGTGGATATCGAGTATTGACAACTGATTCTAACTTAGAAAAAATTGGACTCATTGAAGGTGTACAAGTACTCAACCTCAACAATCTTTCTCATGCAGTTCGCACGCAAGTTGTGCCAGGAGCTGAGTTTGAAATAGAAATTGTCAAACATGGCGAAGCCGATTCCCAAGGTGTTGGTTATATGCCTGACGGAACAATGGTTGTCATTGAAGAAGCCGGAAAATATATTGGATCAACAATCAGAATTACAGTGAATAATTCACTTCAGACTTCTGCGGGCAGAATGATTTTTGCGAGCCCCTCTGATTTAATATAGGGTGGAGCGAGGAATCACTCCCATTCAATAGTAGCTGGTGGCTTGGAACTAATGTCATACACCACTCGATTAACGCCTCGCACTTCATTGATAATTCGATTGCTGATCGATGCAAGTATGTCATAAGGAATACGGGCCCAGTCCGCAGTCATAAAATCTTGCGTTTCAACTGCCCGAATTGCAACAACAGATTCGTACGTTCGCCCATCACCCATAACCCCGACGGATTGAATTGGAAGAAGTACTGCAAAGACTTGATCTGTACTTCGATAAAGATTTGCAGCAACTATTTCTTCGAGGAGTATTTCATCACAATCACGCAGGAGTGCTAGTTTTGGTTCAGCCACTTCACCAAGGCACCGAACCGCTAAACCAGGTCCTGGAAAAGGATGACGCCAAATAATCCCATCAGGCAAGCCAAGTACTTCACCAAGTTTTCGCACTTCGTCTTTAAATAAATCACGTAATGGTTCGATGAGTTCAAAGCCGAGTTCTTCTGGAAGACCGCCAACATTATGATGTAATTTGATATTTGCAGCAGCGCCGCTATACCCATGACCCGATTCAATGACATCTGGATACAACGTCCCTTGTGCTAAAAATCGAACCGTTTCATCGGCATGTGATTCGATATCAGCTGCAGCTTCCTTAAAGACATCAATAAATCGATGTCCAATTAAAGTTCTTTTTTCTTGGGGGTCAGTAACCCCAGAAAGATCGTCAAGAAACTCTTTCGTTGCATCAACTACTCTTAAATCAATCTGAAAATGGTCTCGAAAAGTAGTATCAACGAATTCTCGTTCATTTTTGCGAAGTAGTCCATTGTCAACAAAAACACAAACAAGTTGTTCCCCGATAGCTCGGTGAAGTAATGCTGCCACAACAGAGGAATCAACACCGCCGCTCAATCCACATAAAACTTTTGAATCACCAACAGTCTCACGAATTTTTTCGCATTGTGCTTCCATGAAATCGGCCATTCGCCATGTGCCTTTGATAGAACAAATTTCATATAAGAAGTTTCGGAGCAATTCAACGCCGTGGGGTGTATGTGTCACTTCTGGATGGAACTGCACACCATAAAATGGTATAGATTTATGTGACACTGCAGCAAGTGGACACGTAGAAGTTTCGGCTAGAACCGAAAAATCTTCCCCGACCATCTCCACTTGGTCTCCATGGCTCATCCAAGCTGCTGTATCAGAAGGCATGCCTCTAAACAGCCCTTGGGTATCTAATACTTTGAGCACAGATCTTCCGTACTCCCTCGCATGTGCGGCTTTTACTTTGCCTCCAAGAAGTTCGCACCCAAGTTGCATTCCATAGCAAATACCAAGGACAGGTACACCTAACTCAAAAATACGTTCGTCGCATCGAGGGGCTCCCTTCGCGCTTACACTCGATGGGCCACCTGACAAAACAATGCCTGCAGGCTGATATGAGGCCATTTTTTCAATTGAAGTATCAGGTGCTAAAAGAACGCTGAATGCTCCTGCTTCTCGCACGCGGCGTGCGATTAACTGTGCATATTGACTCCCGAAGTCAAGTATGAGTACTGTTTCACCTGGATTAACACCAACGGAGGTCACAGGATCCAAAATATCAGAAGATTGAGAATTAGTTGTGTGATCTTTCGTGTTCATGAGAATGTTACAGGGTACCATGAATAGCGATGGAACCCAAGAACACCGAGTACACGGCAACTGCAACACTCTCCCTGCCAGCCTCCCCCGCTTGGTATGGCACCATTCGCAACCTTATTATGCATCTTTGTAGAAATTGCGGAGTCGATGATCGAAACGCTGGGTCAATTTCACTTGCCATTGACGAGGCAGTGAGCAACATTCATCGCCACGGTTACCATGGATCGCACGATGAGATGATCGAAATTAAAATAACCGGCTACCGAGCTACTAGCAGTTCTCCTTGGAAAATCTGCATTTGCATCGAAGATCTAGCTGACCAAATTGAACTCACAAAAATTAAGTCGCGAGAGATAGATGACATTCGCCCAGGTGGACTTGGAGTACACCTCATACAGTCAATCATGGATACAGCAACATGGTCCCACCGAGACGAAGGCGGGATGCGATTGATCATGGAAAAACACGGCGACAACTCTCACAATAGTACCGATGTAAAAATAGAAAGAAACCTGCATTGAATATCGAAATAGAGAATTTTGAACAATCTACAGTCGTATCACCAGTTGGCGATGTAGACACGATTGAATCTACAAAATTAAGAGAAAAACTCAAACCTATCCTTGCCTCTGACGTCTCCAGGATTGTGATTGATTTAACTCAAGTCAAATACATGGATTCATCAGGGATTGCAACGCTTATCGAGGCTCTACAAATATGCAAACTACACGCTAAACAATTTGTCATTTGCGGTTTGCAAGACGGAGTACGGTCTATCATCGAGCTAGCCCGCCTCGATACAATTTTTATCATCACAAAGAACCGAGAGGAAGCCCTCGTTGCCTGAGAACACGAAAGTACATTTCCCTCTTCGTCTTCTTGATCTCTTAGGTTCTCTTTGGATCCGTATTTTTTCATTTCTTGGTGGAATTGTTTGGATGCTTGGAGAAGTCAGCAAACTTGTCGTCGATGCTTTTGTTTTGAGACGTGTTCGTTTTGGCAAAGCTGCATTTGTCACCCAAATTGTTCGCATCGGTGTTCGTTCAATTGGCATAGTCTGTCTTGTTTGTGGATGTATTGGATTAATCCTCGCAATCCAAATGCAACCCCCTCTTGCTGAATTTGGCCAAGCTGACAAGATTGCAAACATCGTTGGCGTTGCTGTCCTTCGGGAACTCGGCCCTTTAATTGCTGCAATTGTATTGACTGGTTTTGCAGGCGCATCGATCGCAGCAGAACTTGGCACAATGGTTGTGGGAGAAGAAATAGAAGCACTTCATTCTCAAGCACTAAACCCAATTCGATTTCTTGTTATGCCTAGATTGTTAGCGACTGTGCTGAGCTTAGTACTTTTGACAATTATTGGCGATGTCGTTTCGATTATTGCTGCGTGCTTTGTGACCGTGCAATTTCTCGGTGTGCCCTACGATGTTTACATGGACAATACCCTTTCACAAGTCGTCCTCGCTGATTTTACAACAGGCCTCATGAAAGCAGCTGTCTTTGGAATGATTCTCGCTGCGATTGCTTGCCACAATGGGCTAAAGGTAAGCGGAGGTGCTGCTGGCGTAGGTAAAGCAACAACTGATACTGTTGTTCAGACAATTTTGACAATAGTTATTGTCGACATGCTCTTCACGTTGGTCTTCTACCAGTTTGGCTGGACCTGATACTACGGGTTACGTACAAACAATCATGGTCGCATTAGTACTGCATGGGCTACGAAGCCTTGATCACCAGCTTCCATCGTCCAAGCAGTAGCACCTAGAAAAGAAGCCACCAATTCATTCATCGCCTTTGTTGATTTCATCTGAGAATCGAATTGTTCCCTCATTTCAGCAGCCATCTCAGGGTCAAATGCTTCCATCTCTTCAATCATGTTTGCCATTTGCAGTTCTGCAAGTTCACTACCTGCAAGGATACTTTCTCCCATATCTGCAAAACCCCAACCTGTTGCATTATCGGTGGATATTAAATTCATAGCTGTATTTGTATTTTCACTGTCCTTTGCAGTATCAGAATCTGATGCGAGTCGCAAAGCATTTTCTACGGAATGTGTCATTCCTAACATTGTCCAACCACCGCCTACTGCCATGGACATAGACATGTCCATACCACCAGACATCATGCCGGCGCTTGGCGCTTCGATTGGATACATGCGATACCCGAGAAATTCTCTAGGTTCTGAACCTATCATTGGCATCATTGCTGACAAATATGTTTCCATCGCTTCGCTATTTTCACATTCGACAGCAAGTAAAAACCCCATGCTCTCTTCAGTTAATGGAAGAGAGAGTGATGAAACGACGTGCATTGTATTACCTAGTGGCGCTACTGCAGCAGCAATCGCTTGCTCCATACCGTCCAACTGTTGAGGAGGCATAGGCATCATCGGGTTCATCCCCATAACACTTCTAAACCAAGGCGCTATTTTTGCAAAGTCGACGTTAATTTGCGAATACGAGATTGTGTCATCACCTACAAAGTCAGGCGTTGCAGATGGGGAAGAAACAGCACTTGCAATACCTAGTAAACCATCGCGACCATTTGGCATCCACATGGAGTATTTCGCATCTAAAAACACATCACTGCTTGGAGCAAAAGTTACAGATTCAGCAAAACCATCAACGTCTCCAATCGCTGCTTTAAGCATTGGCAAAAACATACCAACCGTGAGAGATTGATCTACTTGAATCATAAGATCAGCAAGATTATCAAACATAACAACAGCTTCTAAGTCCCCTTGGCCAACTTGTGCTGACATCGCAATATAGGTTTCATTCGTTGCAAGAGAACTATCTTCGATATCTCCTGAGGTTGCAGCTATTGCTCTACTTACACCATCTGGCTCTGTGCCACAAATCATGTACCCATTGACTGAACCCAAGTATATTCGATCCATGGCGAGCGATTGACCAAATCCCATCGGCACTTGTTCAATAAACTGTGGATCGATGAACGAATCCAGCATCCAAACATCTTCGCCAGCAAGATTAACCATTTCGAGTTCAACGCCAGACATTTCAGTGAAATTCTCAAGCATTGATTCCGCTATTTTTGCTACTTCTGGATCTTGTAACTCGATGACGCCAAGCATGGCAACGCCGAGTGTTCCTGCTTCAAAGTCTGCAACAGGGTAAATACCAAAGCCTGCATAGCCAACTGGAGTTTCTGGTTGCCAATCTTCGGAAATACCCGCTTTTGCAATAATTTCCTTAGATTGCATTTCAATAACGGTGCACATTTCACTTGCTTCACCATCAGAAAATACTTCGCTCATGAGAGCATGAAGTTTCTCTCGTTGTTCCTTCGTGACAAACGAGTCACAGACGTGTTTCAAATCGTCAACGGAGCAAGAAAATATTGCTTCTGTTGGCAAAACCTCTTCGATTTTGAAATCGCCTGCGGCGATCAGAGATGAACTGACTAGAATTGTTGTAATAAACATGTTTGCTTTCTCTCAATGAAGCACGAGAGTACTTCGCGTGTTCTCTTATTGGGAATCTGCAGTTCCCTCTTTCAATTGCGGTGCAGTACCGAAACTTTTACGTTTTGGGGGGACCAAATACTTATGTCCCGAATTAGGATTTTTCTCATCATACGCGAAGGCTTCACGATTACGAATGAAATCTTTGACATATCTTGTAGGAATAGCAAAATTAAGAGATTCCGCAGCGAGAATTCCCATATTCGTAATACCTACAACCTCTCCTTGGGTATTAAAGAGCGGCCCACCTGAATTGCCTGGATTAATCGCGGTATCTGTTTGTATGTACGTCAGTCCATCCATGCTTCGTTGCTTAGTGGAAATAACGCCTTGGCTCATTGAGCGTTCTAGCCCAAGCGGATTGCCAATTGCAAAAACAGTTTGCCCCACACCGATAGATTCAGCCTTTTCTAGAACTGAAAAATCAAAAGGTATTCCATCGGGATGTTCTATTTTTAAGAGTGCAAGATCAAGATGATTATTAACAGCAATGATTTCGATATCTTCGATCGTCGTCCTCTTTAGTGTTCCATCAGATTGTGGTATCCACACTGTCGCTCGCAAAACCGTTTCCCCTTGAATAACATGTGCGTTTGTAATGGCAAAGCCATCTTCATTAAGCAACACGCCCGAACCCAATCCCCCAGGGGTTGAAACTTTAATGACTGACGCGCCAACGCGTTTTGCTTGCTCTCGAGGGCTAAGGTCGGGGAGGTTCACTTTTGTTCTAAAAAGTCTCGCAGTCCCAGGCGTATCTTCAACTTCACCAACGGAATCTTGTACAACGTCAGTGATTTGTTCCATATCAATAGCAATCACCTCTGGGCCAATATCTATCCAAATACGTTGCTGCGTTCGTTTCAAAATAGTGCCATGCACTTCAGTATCGCCTTGCAGGCGAACAATATCTGCTTGTACTACAAAACAAAATAAACCCAAGACTAGACATAATATAGTTTTCTTTTTCATAATCAACTCTCTATGAAGTAATGTACTCTGCCAACAAGTGATAGCATACAAGATCATTGAACGATAGGAATTACCAAACATGACACTATTTACTATACTTTTTACTGTAACTGCTGCAACGCTACAATCAGATCCTACGCCACTAGGCGATTACTTCGGTTTTTCCTCTGTCGATTCAATTAAGATCGGTGACCATGCAGGTCCAATGTATCAAGGAGACGTGAACGGAGACGGCTTGCTCGACCTCCTTGTCATTAACAATCACAAAAGTCGTATTGACTTGTTGCTACAAAAACGAAATGCTTCACCTGATGACGAAGTTGAAGTTTCTCGTGTGAATAAAATACCTGACCACTGGCGTTTCAATAAAGAACGCGTGATGGTTTCGCATAAAGTTTCAGCGCTTACGTTGCACGATTTTAATGAAGATGGCTTGACAGATATTATCTATGCTTCAAACCCTTCAAATATTATTTTTCTTGCGCAGCAACCTGATGGTTCTTTTGAAAAGGAACGGCAACACAGAGTGCGAAAATTACATGCAAATAGATCCGGTTTCACGATTGCAAATATAATTGGAAATGCTGAACCTGAACTGATCACATTAGTTGACGGCAATATACAAGTACTCCCACTTGTGGGGGATGCATTAGGAAAACCAATTACATTCACAACAGAAGACCAGATTGGTTGGTTTATTCTTGCAGATTACGATGGCAATGGACTAAACGACATCTCTGGTATTGCAAGAGACAGCAGTGAGCCAGTACGTCTGTGGCTTGCACAGAACGATGGTGATGACGTGAGAATGGGACCACAATTACGTTTTGAAATGCCCACAATGCGTGACTTTGCTGCAATTCAATTACCAAACAGAGATGACGCGATGATGGCAATTATCGAGCGTGCATCTAAACGAATTGTTCTCTATGAACTTGCCATTGAAACTATTGAAGCAACCGGCGACAGAGAGGCGTCCATTGAAGTTTTCCCATTTCAGGGCAAAGAAAAACGACACCAAACAGTAGCAGATGTAAATGGCGATGGACTCCTTGACGTCATTGCCACAAACACTGATGACAACACGATCGTCGTGTATCCTCAAACACCCTCTGAAGGATTGTCCACAGGCGTCCCTTCTCCAACACTCTCAGGTGTAGATGGAATTGCTGTTTGTGATATCGACCAGGATGGAACCGAAGATCTCTTTGTGTTGAGTGAAGATGAAGGTGTTGTTGGGCGTTCCCCACTTTCAGTCAGTAACATCCCCTTCCCAAAACCAATGCCAATTTCAACTGGAAATACACCTGTCTCTTTGGATGCAGTGAAACTTGGTGACACATGGAAAGTTGCAGTTGTTTCCAAACAGAAACGAGAGTACTCATTAGATCTCATTGACGCAGCCGGAGATATAGAAACTGTTGGGCTCGGATCCCTATCGCGAGGCCCGAATGAGATTGTGGCTTTTGATGCAGACCAAGATGGCAAAGTTGACCTCCTGCTCCTTACTCGTGATAAGCCAATGATGATGCTTCAAGCAACTGACGAAGGTTTTACATTGCTCGAAGATACAGATATGGGGCAGTTTGGCTTGGTAAGAGAAGCCTCATCTGACAACACTGAAATCCTTGATATCGACGGAGACAACCAACCCGAACTTCTCATTGCTGATGATAATTTTATTCGCGCAGTTCGCTATGAACCCGAAACAACATCTAATATTAGTCCAGGCTGGCAAGTTGTCGAGCAAGTCAATTTGCTTGATGGGGAATCAAATCTTGTTTCACTTACAGTTTCAGAAAAACGAGTGGTCGTTGCAGATAGTGAAAATGAACGGCTTGTACTTATAGAGCAAGACGAGAATGGCAAGTGGAGTGAAGGCGACAGTTTGTTTGTCAGAGGTTTTGAATTTGGACCAATTTATGCTTCAGATTTTACCGCCGACGATATCTCTGACATGCTTGCTATCGGTGATGCAGGTTTCGCAGTTGTGCAACTCGCAGGCGAACGCATTTCCCTTCAAGAAGTGCAGTCTTGGCGAAGTGACAGGGAACGCATGGTTGAACACGAACTTGCTGTTGGCGATGCTAATTCAGATGGTTTTACAGACCTTGTAGCACTAGATGCTGGTGAACAAATGTTAGAGATATTCACCTTTACCGATGGGGGTAAAATGTTGTACGCAACTGAATTTAAGATATTCGAAACCCGTATTTTTTCAAGCGGTGAACCAAGTGAATATGAGCCTAGCCAAGTATTTATCGCGGACCTCACAGGTGATGGCGAAAATGACATCGTCCTACTAGCGCACGACCGCGTACTTGTTTACCCGCAAGAAAATTAACAACGATTTCGTTATCGCTGAGAAATATCCACATACTCTTTGGCGTGTGGGCCAACATAATCACATCGTGGCCTAATCAACCGATTATCTTCTAGGTATTCGAGACAATGCGCTGTCCAACCTGATACTCGGCTCATAGCAAAGAGTGGAGTGAACAGATCAAGATCGAGACCAAGTGAAAAGTACGTTGTTGCAGAATAAAAATCTACATTAGGATAAATGCCTTTTGCACCCACTTCTCGATCCATGATTTCTTCAATTCGTTTACTAATGTTAAAGAGATCAATATTACCCGTGTCTTGCGCGATACCTTCGGCAAACGTTTTTAAGTACGTAGCACGTGGATCAACAGATTTATACACTCGGTGTCCAAATCCCATGACTTTATCTTTACGAGTTAGTTTATCCATAATAAATGATTCGGCATTCTCAATCCCGTCAATTTCTTGCAACATGATCATCACGCCTTGATTCGCGCCACCGTGCAACGGCCCTTTTAAAGTTCCAATTGCTGTTGTGACTGCAGAATACATGTCACTTAACGTTGAAATTGTGACGAGTGATGCGAATGTTGAAGCATTAAAACCATGATCAGCATGCAAGATCAAACAAATATCCATTGCTCTTGCCATGCGCTGCGTTGGTTTTTCGCCAGTAAGCATATAAAGAAAACTTTCAGCAATAGACGAGGACGTATCTGGTCGAACGAGATCTAAACCTTTTCGATGTCGATCAAACCCTGCGATTAGTGCGGGCATTTTTGCGAGCATTGCAAGTGACTTTCGTTCATTTGCTTCTTCTGAAGGATCATCTGCATTCGGATCTTCTAAAGCAAGTGCAGAAGTCAATGTTCGCAGTGCATGCATTGGATTTGCGTCTCTTGGCAATGAAACAATCATGTCCCACATTGCATCGGACAAATCGTAATTACTTTGTACCCGAGCAGTAAAATCTGCAAGTTCGCTATGACTTGGAAGTCGCTGATGCCAGAGCAAAAATGTCGTTTCTTCAAACGTGCTGTTCCGAGCTAGATCATCGATGTCATATCCAACATACTCAAGGACGCCCTTTTCGCCATCAATAAAGGAAAGGGAAGATCTTGCGACTACAGTTGAGACGAGACCAATATCAGTTTGCATTTCTTGCATTACAGCGCTCATTTTTAAACTCCTAACATAGTAAAACGCACACCAAATCAGACCACCAGAGGTCTATGCGTTGATCGAACACCTTATTTTAGCAAAACCTGCCTCGGAATCCAAGCCTACAATACAAAAAATGCTACTTCCTATTGGTACAGATGTGCGATTACGCAACTATCCCTCGGTGACTTACCTCCTCATTGGCTTAAATATGCTTCTTTTTGCGGTTTCTTGGTCTATGAACCGTGTATCTGGGGATCATTCCACAAATGTAGTCATAACGCAAATTCAATCAATTTTGCACGAAAGCGAACTCTCAAGTTCCCATTTCCACATTTGGTCACTATTTACGTATCAATTTATGCATGCAACTTGGTGGCATGTCATAGGGAATATGATCTTTCTGCTCCCTTTTGGCAAAGTAGTTGAAGATCGATTGGGTCACATAGGTTTCTTGGCTCTATACCTTGGCTGCGGGGCAATCGGAGGGGGCTTGCACGTTTTGCTTTACGACAACCCTGTCGTTGGCGCAAGCGGTTCTGTCTGCGCGATCACGGCAGCATTCGCCACACTTGCACCTCGATCTAAAATTCGTATTCTTTTTATATTCTTCCTCATAACTATCATTGAAGTACCGGGGCTTTTACTTGTCATCTTCCAAATTGCTTTCGATGGTCTTAATTTACTCGGAAGTATGGCGGGAGCTGATGGTGGTCCAACCGCATGGGTTGTTCACCTTGCCGGATATGCTTCAGGAATTAGTGTTGTGTATCTTTTACTCGTAACCAGAATCATTCCTCGTGGGGAATATGATCTTTTTCGCGTGATCACACAAGCAAACCGTAGAAGACAATTCCGTTCAGTAGTCTCAGAATCCAACACACCAAAAAAAGTCAAACAGAAGCCCCTCTCCCCAGCGCAAATTGCACGTGCATCAATTGCGCAATCTC
Source organism: Phycisphaerae bacterium (assembly GCA_018656645.1). Lineage (GTDB taxonomy): Bacteria > Planctomycetota > Phycisphaerae > Phycisphaerales > SM1A02. The sequence goes on along the minus strand of JABHZL010000037.1, from coordinate 18,123 downwards.
TTGTATCAGGGCAACACCAAGCTGCTGCAAATGAGTACTTACAATTGCTTTCTAGTGATGCATCTTTTACGCTAGACCCCAAAACACGGGTTGACGTTGCGAACACCCTTCTTCGTTCGCAAAATATTTCTGCTGCTGCAAAATTGTACGAACAACACCTCGCTGAAAAACCACTTCCTGATGACGCAGCTGATGTCGCGTTGCTTCTCGCTGCTAAATATGCACGTATTTTGAACGAACCAAAGCGAAGCAATTCGCTTATCGATCAATTTTATAACGAATTTTCTGAAGAACATCGAGAACTTGCTGAACTCCTAAGAACCGAAATGGCAAATGCATGAACTATTCTTTTTTACGCCAATTAAAACCCTCGATTAAAATCTGCGGGCTAAAATCAGAAGAGGAAGTAGACATCGCAGTTGGAGCAGGAGCTGATGCTATTGGTTTTGTCTTTGCAAAAGACTCTCCACGTTGCATTGATCGTTCACACGCTGCTAGATTGATATTGCAACTTCCCCCTGAAATACTACCTGTTGCTGTAGTGCAAAATTATGACGATCTTCAAGATTTTTCCGATTGGCCTGGCTGGCTTCAACTTTGTGGAGAAGAGGATTCGCAAATAATCTCCTCCGCCCCCTGCCCTGTAATCAAAGCACTCCAATGGAATAAGGATGAAGTGAAATCGCTCGACACATCAGATCATATTGAAGCGATCCTCATTGACGGCTCAACTGGCGGACTTGGTGAAATGTTTGATATTGATTCATTGGAAAAAATAATTGACACTTTGAAGAAACCTATCATTGTGGCTGGGGGGTTAACGCCCACTAATGTTGCAGAAGTAATTAAGAAGGTTCATCCTTCAGCAGTTGACGTAAGTAGTGGCATAGAATCTAGTCGTGGCGTGAAAGATATAGCACTTATGTGCGAGTTTATCGAAGCGGTGATTCAAACACGAGATGCCTGACACACGACGTCGAAAGTCACTAGATATTTACTTTTGTTTTTTCAACAAGCACAATGCCATCAATCCGTAAATCTTTGTCAATTGCCTTTGTCATATCCCAAAGAGTAAGTGCAGCAACTGAGACTGCTGTCAACGCTTCCATCTCGATTCCTGTTTTTGCAGTAATAGTAGCTGTTGCAGTAATCTGCAAGCGATCTGGAGCAACCCTCTCAAATGCAACAGTTGCACATTCGATTGGCAATGGATGACAAAGAGGAATGAAAGATCCGCAACTTTTAGCAGCTTGAATCCCTGCAATCCTTGCAACTGCAAGGGCTTCTCCCTTGGGCAAGTTGCCATCCATCACAGTGTCAAGCGTTTCTTTCTTGGCGATAAAAAAACCGATCGCAATTGCCTTTCTATGCATCGATGGCTTTGCAGAAACATCAACCATAGATGCTTGTCCATGTTGGTCAATATGTGAAAGTTGTTCATTCATCTGTTTGTTCCACTTTGAAATTGTATCACGCCACCTACAATTGTCATAGTGATCGAAGGAGTAACGGAGTTCCAATCACATTCCAAGGGGTTGCAACTCAGAAGAGTAGCATCAGCAAAAGAGCCAATTTTAAGAATTCCAGATCGAGGTTCGCCCAGCGAGGCAGCAGCATCAGCTGTAGTTGCAACAAGTGCTTCTTTTGGGGTTACACCGTTCTTGATTGCAGCAGACATAGCTCCGATCGGGTTGTGCGGCGCAATAGGCCAATCAGAACCAAAACTAAGTTTTGCTCCACGGTCAAGCATTGCTCTCCAATCATGTAATTGATTCGCCCGCTCTTCCCCTACTGCATCTAAGGCAATTAAATCATCTGATTCTTTATGTAAAGGTTGCACGCCAAACCAACGACCTTCTATTGCGCTTGAATCTTGTTCAGCGATAAACTGCGCGTGCTCAATACGGCAAAGTTGCGTTTTGGGAACATTGGCAATCGACTTTAAAGCTGTGCCTACCGCCTCATCCCCAATGGCATGCATGACAGGTGCGTAGCCACCTTGTACTACACGTGAAATCCACTCACCCAAATCACCTTGCAAGGCATGCTCGACAAACAATCCGGAAGAATCTACATCACAGAATGGCTCGTACATCTTCGCAGTTCGAGAGCCAAGCGTCCCATCCAAAAATGTTTTGAATCCAATAACGTGAAGAAGCGAATCTTTTTCAGAAGACGAGCAACGAGAAAAATTTTCAGGTGTGGGATGATCAAGAAGCATCAACCGCATTCGCACTTGCAATTCCTCGCGTAAAGGGAACAAATAGTTTTCAACGTCATCTAATTCTTCCATTGCACCTACAAGTGTCACTCCATCAGCATGCAAATTTTGTACTGCTTTTTTTAGACGGGTTCTTATTTGTGCTGCACTTGGCGAAGGAATAAAAGGCGCTACATGCTCCCAGAGCGCGGTCTCTCTTACAATCCCTTGTTTGCATTGGGCGCCTCCAGTGACCTTCTCTAATGCTGCAAGGTTAAGTTGATTCAACGCAGCAGTATTGAGAACAGCTGTATGAAAATCACTTCTCCAACACAGGACTGGTATATCTTGGATGCAATCAAGCCATTCAATTGTTGGAGTGGCGTCTAATGTTTGTTCTGACCAACCAGAAGCAACAAGCCACTGGGAATCATCCTCTCCCTTGTACCCTTGTAGCAATTCTCGCTCAAAATCATTTTTATTTTCACACCCTGAAAGATTTACATCACCTGCACCACTGCTTCCAAGAAGTAAATGTATATGAGAATCAACAAAGCCAGGTACTAATGTTTGACCTTGAAGATCAACTAAAAGTGCCCCTTTGGGCGGTTTACCATTAATTGCAATAACCGCACCATCATGAAAAGTGATCGTTGAGGCGTATTTCTCAAGAGATGCGTCGAGAATGATAATACCTGAATGTAAATGGGTGGTTCTGCTCACGTTTACCCTTAAAAGAAACCGAATGATAATCTGTGCGTATACTCTCAGAAGAGGGGCCCAAATGCTATGCCACGGAACAAAAGTTTCATCCTAGTTTTAATTTCAGGCAATATCCTTCTAGGCTGCGACAAGGAAGGTGAACCTACCCCAATTCCTGTGGTACCTGCTGAAATTTCTACACCGAACGAACCAAACAAGACAGGCTCATCTTTCTTGAATAGTGAACGAGATAAGATTGACCACGATGCAAAATTTCAACCAAAAAAAGAGATAGACCCACATTGGATTATTTTCGGTAATTTCAAATCGCCAAGACCTTCTACATGGACATGGACGGCTCCAACAAGCAACATGAGAATTGCAAATTATGTACTTCAAAGTGCGGGTGAGTCAGAGAGTGCAGAATTGGACATTACGCAATTTGTCAGCGGAGATATAAACATTACGATTGATCGATTGAAAAAACAATTTAGATCTGATGGCGGCTTATCGCTGAGACCGACAATCACGAAAACAACTGTTGCTAGTTTGCCCACGACGCTCATTGAATTGTCGGGCGAATATATGGGTGTAGGAGCTTCATATCATCTTCACAACTACACGATGCTCGTAGCTCTTATTCAGAACGATAAAGAAACTATTTCCTTACGATTGCTAGGTCCTACGCAAGAAATCAATGCACACAAAAAAACTTGGAATTCTTTTTTAGAAGATCTCACACTTGTTGGAGAAAATTAGCAAGCAGTGCTGGACCTGCATCTGTCATAAAACTTTCAGGGTGAAATTGCACACCCTCTAAAGAGGAACCATTTCCGGTCCACCGTATCCCCATACAAACACCATCATCTGTCCATGCACTCTGAACAAACTCCTTAGCAATTGATTCGGGCTCGACTACAAGTGAGTGATATCGTGTTGCCATAAATGGTTGCGGAAGCCCTGTAAATACACCCTTGTTGTCATGGTGAATCTCTGATGTCTTTCCGTGTACAGGGAAGTCATACTGTTTCACGTTCATCCCATGAAGATCAGCAATCGCTTGGTGCCCTAGGCAGACACCTAGAATTGGAATGTTGCCTCGAAAGACACTGACCAACTCTCGGCAGATGCCACTTTTATCTGGCGTGCACGGCCCAGGCGAAAGCAACAACCGATCCGGGGCCAAGGCTTCGACCTCTGAGACAGTCATTTCATCATTGCGGATGACCTTCATTTCAGGAACAGAACCCTGTTCTAGGCCTATTTCACCAATCCGTTGAACCAAGTTATACGTAAATGAATCGTAATTATCGACAATCAGAAGCATCCACACAGTATACGCGCAGGGAATGCCATCGAGTGATCTTTGGGCAATCGAGCAAGTGCCTTTGAATTAAGCGGCGCGAGTTCCAGCAACCCCATCCTGTGTCACAAGGAAGAGATCCGTAGAAATTGGGTATGGAAGACGCTTATAATCCTGCACAACTCGTTCCTGTAATTTCTCTACAAGTGGTTCAGGAGTACACGAAAAGGCCATGAACACATCCCTTGCAGGAGCAGCAACATAAAAGTTGCCTTTAAGTTCAGGAGCAAGACGTCTCCAGAGTGAAGAGAGCAAAATTCGCGAAGCATCATATCCATCTTGCATGTTAAAAATTGCAGCACGGCCACCACCAGGAGATTCAACAACTTGAATCTTGAGCCTTGGTTGGTATGCAGCAAGATTTTCTCTGGCAAACCCATCTAAATCATCTACCGTTACACCCCAACGCATCATCTGTTCAACGGTGATACTCACTGTCATTCTTGGAAGATCAATGACATATAAAATCACTGTTTCATTGACAAATGGCTGATACGCAACCTGCTCACGATCCAATTGTTCGAAAATAGATTCTGGTTGGATTCGAGGCATAATGCGACCTTTTGCCATCGAAAGTGGGAGAGGCATGTGCGAAATTTCATCGCCCTCTAGTAAACGATCAAGAAAATCCTCAACGATATCTACACCACGTTGCGGCTCACTTTGGACCATGCGATAAAGATTCTCAAGTCCAAGGTGACGACCATCTAGATACAAATCCATTGGACCAGCGAGTCGAACCTCTCGATCTGGAAAATGGCGACGTAAAATTCGGACGACTTGTTCACTAAAGGCTTCAGGTTCGCGTGGCATGTGTGTCATTTCTTGGTGTCCTATCGTTGTCCCCTTGTCCAATATCGGGTGTATTCAATACGGTCTGAAGAAGGGAACTCCATTTACACAAAAAAGAAAGTTTTTTGGCGGTTACTATCGGACCAACACTATCCTTTGGTACGCTATACCGCATGTCAAAGTTAACATCAATTAAAGGTGTCGGTGTAGGGAATGATGCGCCCTTACTGATTATCGCGGGTCCATGCGTTCTAGAATCAAAGGAACAAGCCCTGCTCATTGCATCAACACTGCAATCTATTTGCATTGACGCAGGAGTCGGCTTTGTTTTCAAAGGAAGTTTCGATAAAGCAAATCGAACAAGTTTGCATTCCAATCGCGGCCTCGGTATTGAAGCAGGTCTTGAAATTCTTCATGATGTAAAAGAAGAACTCGGTCTTCCAGTTACAACTGATGTACACGAAGGGTTCCAAGCTTCAAAAGTTGCCAAAGTAGCAGACATCCTCCAAGTTCCAGCATTTTTATGTAGACAAACAGATCTGCTTGTTGCTTGCGCAGAAACCGGCAAACCAGTCAATGTCAAAAAAGGCCAATTTATCTCTCCAGATGAAATGAAACACGTAGTACACAAACTTGGAGAATCAAACTGCACTGATGTCATGCTCACCGAAAGAGGTACATTCTTCGGATATAACAGACTCGTCAACGACTTCATCGGCCTTGGCGATCTTATGGAAATTGGACCACCAGTTTGCTTTGATGTCACACACTCTACACAACTCCCTGGCGCTGGCACCACCCAAACTGCTGGCAGACCCGACCGAGCTGCCCTCCTTGCACGCGCAGCAACTGCAGCAGGCGTCCCTGCTCTCTTCCTTGAATGTCATCCTGATCCAGTAAACGCTGCATCTGATGCAAGCACCATGCAACGTCTCGATGACATGGCGGAACTGATTCATTCGTGTGCAGCGATCTCACAACTAAGTAAAACTTCTACTGGATCTCTTCCATCATGACAACGTGCGACCATTGTGATAGACCTGCAATTTACCATGACACAAGAGTGTTACAAGGTGTTACAAAAACAGTGAATCTTTGCGAAGTTCACGCCAGTGAAGCTGGCATCGACTTGAGCCCAAACGGTTTTTCAATCTCATTGAACCCAGAGATGATTGGCTTTACTTTCTCGCCTACACTAAACACTTGCCCCGATTGTGGCATGACGCTAGCAGTTTATAAAGAGAAAGCACTTCTTGGCTGCCCAGAATGCTATCTGACTTTTAAAGAAAAACTGATACCAGTCATTGCAAACCTTCATGAAAAACACACGCAACATGTAGGACGCTCCCCACGCAGAGCAAACGCAGACATCGACCGACATATCTCCATCAGACGATTACTCTCGGATCTTGAACGAGCAGTAACGCAAGAAGCGTACGAAGAAGCTGCAGAAATACGTGATACGCTCCGCGAACTCCATCAGAAAGAAGATGACAATGCAGTTTGACCCAGATATTAACTGCCCTTACGCGAGTGGTACTACTGCTTATGGCGATGTTGTTTTAAGTTCACGCGCAAGACTTGCAAGGAATCTAGAAGGATTTCCATTTGTGAACAGAGCAAGTACAGGTGATTGTGAAGAAGTAGAAATCCTTCTCAACCCAGCTTGCAAAAGCGAAGATGATCTTCAACTCGAATGGGTAGATCTGCACAAACTTTCGCCTGTTGAGAAAACGATGTGCGCCGAACGTCATCTGATCTCTACAAATTTTGCAAGTGCGACGCATCCTCGTGGTGTCATGGTTGGACCAGAACTCGCACGAAGTGTCATGGTGAACGAAGAAGATCATTTGAGAATTCAATCCATCAAACCGGGGCTGGATCTTCTCGCCACACACGAAGATGTAATCGCAATGGACCAGCGAATGGAAGATCTTGTTGCGTATGCCTTCGATGACCAACTCGGTTTTTTAACGGCGTGCCCAACAAACGTTGGTACTGGCGCACGCTTCAGTGTCATGATGCATTTACCAGCGCTTCGAATCACCAAAGAATTCAGACAACTCTACAATTCTTGTGAAAGCATGTCGATCGCTATCCGCGGATATCACGGCGAAGGATCTGAAACCATCGCAGATCTTTATCAATTAAGCAATCAAGTTACTCTCGGATACACCGAAGAAGATCTAAGAGCAATGCTCGAAGATCAATTTCTACCAACAGTAATCGAAAATGAACGAAATGCTAGAATGAAAATCATTCAGCAACATGCTGCAAAACTAGACGATCGCGTTTTTCGTGCTCAAGGCATTTTAGAAAACGCTAGGCTCCTCCCGCTTAACGAAGCTATGGATTGTTTGGGAAGAGTGCGCCTTGGAGTTTCGCTTGAGAGAATTACTGACATTGACATCAATGCTATCAATCAGCTCTTCATTGATATCCAAGACGCCCATGTTCAGTGGCGATACGGAGACAATCTAACGTCAGTGCAACTTCAAGAAAAAAGAGCCGAGCTCGTCAAAGAGAAATTGGCAGCGTGACTGTCCGGCGTTCTCGTTTGGCGCCTTCCCCTACAGGCTCGCTCCATCTAGGAAATGCCTGCTCATTTTTAATCAACTGGGCAATGGCGAGAAAAAACAACTGGGAACTTATTCTACGAATGGAAGACCTCGTTGGACCGCGAATTGACCTCTCGAGTATCAAAAGCACGCATGCAATTCTGACTTGGCTCGGCATTGAATGGGATGGAGAGCCACTTCTTCAAAGCGAGGATCTCGCAGTTTATAAAAAAACTCTCGTACGACTTATCGAACTCTCCAAAGTGTACCACTGCAAACTTACAAGAAAAGAAATTGAACAAGCTTCAAGCGCTCCTCATGCCGGCGATCCTTATGGAAAAAAAGAAATTCGTCCTTCTGATGTTAAGTTGCATAATACAAAGTGGGATACTGAACCAACGAACTGGCGTTTTATTGTTCGCGATTGCACGCAAGATCTGCACGATGAACTACTAGGAAATACGCACTTTCAACATCTCAACGATTTTGTAGTATGGACCAAAAATGATATGCCTGCTTATCAACTCGCTGTTGTCGTTGATGACGCAAGGCAGGGAATCACAGATGTTGTACGTGGTCATGATCTCATTGAATCTGCCGCATGGCAGTCACAAATATATACGTCCTTGGATCTCGAGGAACCAAATTGGTGGCACTTGCCACTTGTTATAGGCGAAGATGGATTGCGATTAGCAAAAAGACACGGCGACACAAGATTACTAACGTATTACAACAACGGGATGAGACCGGAACGGATCGTTGGTCTCATTGCCAAATGGTGCAAGATGACAACCAAACGCGAACCTCTCTCTGCCACTGAATTTTGCCAAAATTTCGACATACACAGTCTCGCAACTGAAGATATCATCTTTACGAAAGAGGATAAACAATGGCTACTCGATTAATTGCAGCAATTCTATCTATCTCGTTTGTGATGGGATGTACAAGATCAACACAACCAACATCTGTGGAAGTTGCAATTGCAGGTGAAACATTTACACTCGAGCTCTCAACAGACACCCCCTCAAGAATCCACGGACTCATGGAGCGGACTTCTATTCCTGATCACGGCGGGATGCTCTTTGTATTTACTGACGCATCGGAACGCTCATTTTGGATGGCAAACTGCCTTATCAATATCGATCTGCTCTTTCTTGATTCACGTGGAACCATCACGGCCGCCCATGAGATGAAAATAGAAGAGCCCCAAGGAGTAACTGAGTCGCAGTGGGATTATGAACGCCGGCTAAAGCATTATTACTCAAATGGGCCAGCGAGATTCGCCATAGAACTTCAAGAAGGCACAATCCAGCGGTTACACCTCCGAGTGAACGATCGCATCCCACTGGATTTACGGGACTTACGTAATATCGCCCGATAACTAGCATTGCGAGCCTTAAATTCTAGGACAACCGGGATAACCCGACCTCTACATCCACCATGGGTGCATTCTCATCTGGCTCTGAGAAAAAAATACCGACGTGTTAGTAGAAAGAACTCTCTGCTAGGAGGATTATCTCCTTACAGATTACGTTATGTACCGACCCACAATATACATCCAAGATACGTGCAAATCACGCCTGAAACCGCAGATTGATGTCGCTCGCTGTTGGGCTGGGTCTACCCCCCCCAAATTTACCAAGAATATAGACGATGCGCCAGATGCTGCCATTCTTCATGCCTCTACAGTGGAAGAATTGCTTGAAATGCTCCCAACGTTACTTCAATTGCACGCAGAAAAAATACCTGCACTTCTGCTTTGTGATCATCAAGATTTCCTTGAAGAATTAACTTCTAAATTAGATATTATTGTTGCAAGTACGCAAATCGACGACGCTACTGCTTCGGGCATTCTATTTGGCATGCTCCAAAGAGAAGACGAAGTCTCCATTCTTCGTAGCAAGGTTGGACTCATGGCATCAATGCGAAGTTCACTACAAGAAGATATTGATCAAATGAACGATGATCTCAATTCTGCTGCATTGCTCCAACAAGAGTTCATGTCTTCGCACACTGATCCCGTACACTCCATCTACTTCAACACGCTTTGGCGACCAACCGGTGTTGTAAGCGGAGATATGTATGATGTTTCAAAACTCGACGATGATCATATTTCATTTTTCATCGCTGATGCAATTGGTCATGGCATGCCAGCGGCAATGCTTGCAATGGCAATATCAAAAGCGCTTACAGGATGCAGAACTGATATCAATGGCGTGTTCACATCGCCTAGCGAAGTTTTAGCAACGCTCAACCAAGCTATTCTTGATCGCAATGGAAACAATGCTCGTTTTGCAACTGCGATGTATGGTGTCATTAACTGTAAAACGCGGACACTTACAATCGCTGGCGCTGGTCACCCTGCCGCCCTTTGGATGCAAGGATCTTCAACAACAAAGATCATTGAATCAGAAGGACCCCTGCTTGGAATATTCAAGGACGCAGACTTTCCACAAAGCACAGTGACTATTGGCGAAAATGACCGAGTCATTTTTTACTCAGATGGTTTCGAAGATGCGCTAGAACAGTCCAACATCAAGAGTGGGCTGCCGTCCCATCTTCAAGCTATCTACAACATCGGTTGTCAAAATGATAATATCGTTGAAGCCATCAATACACTACTTGATGGAAAAACAACTCACCACGACGATCTAACAATGCTTTGCTTACACGCTCCAAAAAACCTTGCAAAGCGTGCTGCTTAAGCAACCCTTCTACCTCGAAGACTGATTCTCTTATTGCATATTTCGGACAACACGAACGACTGTTCTTGCAATGATGTCTGTTTCAATATTGACATAGTTGCCAACCTCGGCATTGCCAAGCGTTGTTTCACGTAACGTAGTTGGAACAAGCGCAACATCAAATGACGAATGATCAACCGAGGCAATAGTTAAAGATATGCCATCAATGGTAATTGACCCTTTTGGAACAATTGTATCTTTATCAACATTTCGCATCGAACATCGAACTCGAGTTTCTTCGTTACCTGTTTCACTTACTTCAATAATTTCTTCAATCGCATCAACATGCCCCTGCACTTGATGCCCACCAAGAAGCCCATCGGCCCGTAGCGCCCTTTCAACATTTACCTTAGAACCAACTTCATAAGAATCTAAAGTAGTCTGTGCTAACGATTCTGGAATAACGTCGAAGGAGAGCAACAGATTAATGCCCTCAAGTGAATGATCAACGACGGTCAGGCAGCAGCCACTGACACATATCGACTCACCCAAATTCGGCGGAACATCCCACCTCGCACACCGCATCACGACCCGTTTTCCTGCTGAAGTCGCCTCAATGGCAGATATTGTTCCAATTCTTTCAACTAATCCAGTAAACATTGCATGATCCCTTCACTTGGGCTTGACTCTTTACGCGTACTCTTCGATACTGCCCATCTCAGACTGTAAAATGCAGATTCTGAAATGGAGTTTTAGATGCGCAAGATACCTTTACTTTGCTTTTTCGCCACTGTTGGCCTTGTCTGTTTTTCTACTTTATCTGACGATAAGGTGAATACTACCCCAACAATAGGCTCAACCCATGGAGTCAACCTCGCAGAATTGCGAGATCTATCATTTCGTATCGATTGGGTAAACCAACAAACAGCGAAAGACTTACGGCTCACTACACTTTCCGATGACGCCTTGTTTGCGATAGACGAGTATGACCATCTCGTTTGCTACGGGCTCGATTCTGGCTCTTGGCGATGGTCATCACCCGTTGGCAACCACATTTACAGACTACTTGGAATCAATACCAACGAAGATGCAAGACAAGTCTTTGTTAATTCAGACTCTGTCATTTTTGCTTTTGAAGCTGACACTGGAAACTTGCCAACACACACTGCGAACCCAATCAAGGGCGCAACTGATAAGGCAGTCCAAAAACTTAGTTGGTCTGCAAACACGCCTGCAATTATTTCAGACACCACGCTTCTCTATGGATCAAGAAATGGCGAATTAGTTTGGCACGATTGCAGTATTGGTTTTTCTTCGCAAACGTATTCCATCGCAGACACCATGAATACTTCCCCCGCACTCAGCGGCAACGTTGTAGTTGCAACAGGTGGCGACGGTTCTCTCGCTGCAATTGATCTCAAAAAAGCCCGAGCACTGTGGCTCATCCAATTACTCGATGCAGTTATTGCAACCCCTACAATTAGCAACGGCACCGTTTACATTGCAGGTACAGACCAGTATTTAAGAGCGATAGATTTATACAGCGGAAGACCCCGCTGGAAATACTTAACTACCGCAGAACTCACTGATTCTCCTACCATTGTCGGTGATGCGCTATACCAACAAGTGCCAACTGTTGGCCTGACTTGTTTCTCCGCTTTCGCACCAGATATTACTGGGGAAAAACGCTGGACTGCAGAAAACGTCCATGGTGTTGTAGTGACAACTACAGCGAATAACCGCCTCCTGTGTTGGGACATAAACAACAGAGTACTCCAAGAAGTTGACACAAAACTTGGCTCGATCACCGCAACACTGCCGTTGCCAACAGTAAGAGAACTCCTTGCAGATAGCCCAAAGAATGGAAGTCTTTATCTGATTACTGACGATGATGCAATCATCAAACTGATCCCTCGGCTTTCAAAATAAATAGCAGGACACAATTCAATGACATCTTCTCTTCCGATCAATAGAGCGTTGATCTCCGTCAGTGATAAAACTGGCGTAGTTGACTTCGCTAGATTGTTGCACGACCGTGGCGCGGAACTTATTTCAACTGGCGGAACTGCTAAGGTTCTCGAAGAAGCGGGCTTGCCTGTGACACCTGTAGATCAAGTAACGGGTTTTCCCGAAATGCTCGACGGGCGCGTCAAGACATTGCACCCACTCATACATGGAGGCTTACTTGGGAGACGAGACAAACAAACACATCTTGAAGCAATGCAACAATATGACATTACTCCAATAGATTTGATCTGCATAGATCTCTACCCATTTGAACAAACAATTGCAAAGACACAAGTCACTGAAGCCGAAGCAATAGAACAAATTGACATCGGTGGTCCTGCAATGATTCGTTCTGGGGCTAAAAATTTTGATTTTGTTTCAGTTGTAACTAACCCTTCACAGTACGCATTGGTGCATGCAGATTTTGATGCGACAAATGGAAAGATTACACCTGAACTCAGGCGGGATTTAGCAACTGCAGCGTTTACCCGAACAGCAGAATATGACACCATTATCAGTGCGTGGTTACAGGGCGAAGATGCTGCTTCCTCTTCACACATTCGGATCAATGGCCAGTTAGAACAAACGCTCCGCTATGGAGAGAACCCAAATCAAACAGCATATCTCTACAAAGACCCCACGGCCAAAGGTCCAAACGTTGTCTCAGCAGATGTAGTAGCAGGTAAACCACTTAGCTACAACAACCTCATTGATGCTGCTGCCGCACTTGATCTTGTGCAAGATCTCTATGCCTACGCCACTGAGCCAGCAGTAGCCATCATCAAACATACGAATCCATGCGGTGCTGCCTTTGGTGCCGATCTTACTGAAGCATTTCAACGCGCATGGTTAGGAGACCCCCTTGCAGCCTTTGGTGGCATCGTTGCCCTCAGTGGCAATGTAGATGAAGAACTCGCACGCCAAATCGCCCACGGCGAAAAATTCCTTGAAGTGATTATTGCGCCTTCTTTTACAGATGAAGCAAAACGAGTCCTCTCAGGCAGGTGGAAAAACGTACGACTTCTTGCAGTCGGCAATGACACACGCCCTGATCATTGGCAACAACTTCGTTCTGTAGCAGGAGGTTTTCTCACACAGAGTGCTCAGCCGATTGTTGCAGATGTTACACATTGGAAACAGCATGCAGGTCCTATCCCTAATGAATCGATGCTCAACGACGCTGCGATAGCATGGATCGCATGTGCACACCTTAAGTCAAATTCAATCTCGATAGTTTCAGACAGTTCGCTCATAGGCGGAGGAATGGGACAAGTAGATCGCGTTTCTGCTGCAAACTTAGCAATCCAACGAGCTGGGACTTCGCTTATTGAAGCCAAGAACCCTGTCGCTGCCTCGGATGCGTTTTTCCCGTTCCCCGATGGTCCACAATTACTAATCGATGCTGGAATAAAATGTATTGTGCAACCTGGTGGTAGCGTCCGCGATCAAGAAACAATTGACGTATGTGAAAGTGCATCTGTCACACTGCTTCATACCGGCGAGCGATGTTTCAGGCATTGAACCTGCGAACTTTACCCTTCCTTCAACTCAACCGTCCAGTACGCATTGTTCAAGAATGTTTTCCATGATTGATATTCTCTGCGACCGATGCGTAGACGAAGCGACTCGCACTTTGCAGGCTTAAATGGTTTTGTAATTAAAGCCATGTTCGCTTGCCTTGGCGTTCGCCCGCCTTTTTTTGTATTGCAACGCAAACAAGCACAAACGAGATTCGTCCATGAATTCCCGCCACCTTGAACACGTGGCACCACATGATCCAAAGTTAAATCTGAAGAAGAAAAACGTTTGCCACAATATTGACATTTGTTCTTATCCCTAGCGTACAAATTTCTGCGAGTTAACCGCAGCTGCGGCTTAATAACTTTATCAAAAGCAAGTAAACGAATAATTTTCGGAATGGCAATCTCTAAACTTGGCAATCGTATCCAAGAGTGCTCTGAGGGTTCAAACTCTTTTTGGATCGCAGCCACGTCAATCCAGTTTGCCAAATTGTACGTTGCCCACTGACCGTCCTCGACAGTAACAATTTCCGCAGCTTCCCTACAAAGGAGTGTAAATGCATCGCGCGCTGGAACGACACGCACAGCGCTGTACCCTTTATTGAGTACAAGTACTTGCTGTTCTAGAGCCACTGCATATGTCATGCGGCCACCATCGTACGAGTATTTGTACCAGATTTTGAATTGCTTGCCGTGTAAACGAGACGTCTTACGCTTTTGTGGCGTCTATCGTCATCTCGGTTGGTGTTGCAGAAGACGAGAGAAGTTCTACTCCGAGGGGCATTCGTCTTCCATCCCCGTCGTATGGGATGTTGTCCTCGTCGATGATTTTCTGGATTGCCATCACTCCTTCTATGAGCATTTCTGGTCTTGGTGGGCACCCAGGCACATAAACGTCGACTGGCAGAAACTGATCGATTCCCTGCACGACTGCGTACGTATCGAAGACGCCTCCGGTCGAGGCGCAAGCGCCCATCGAAATCACCCACTTGGGCTCTGTCATTTGGATGTAAACACGTTGCAGCACTGGCATCATTTTCACTGAAACTCTGCCTGCTACGATCATGAGATCTGCTTGTCTTGGACTGAATCGAAAAACCTCTGCACCAAAACGAGCTAGATCGAAGCGGCTTGATGCCGTCGCCATCAGCTCGATTCCACAACAAGCCGTTGCAAAAGGCATTGGCCAAACGCTTGAACGTCGAGCCCAATTGATGACTCGACTCATTTGTGTCGTCAAGTATCCGTCTACTGGAATGGCATCTTCGAGACCCATATTTTTTATATGATACAGGCTGCCACAATGATTTGGAGCACTGTGACAGCCGTTGATACAAGTTCATAAAAGGTTATTTTTTACGCAGCGTTGCCAAAAGGCGAACTTGCCGCACCGCTGATCGTGAATAGACGATCGAGCCGCATCATTTCAAAGAGTTCTTGAAGATGGCTGGTAAGCCCAACGATTTCGGTTTTCGCTTTGCACTGCTCTGCGGTATTGCGTACATCGATACACATGCCAAGACCAAGGCTTGAGATGAATTGCACTTCACTAAAATCTAGGACAAGATTCTTCACCTTTGAGCCACATTCGCGAAGTTTGCTGTTGACAGAGTTAGCGATGATCGCCGCTTCACGTTCACCAATTCTTGGACCGGCGAGTGTCGCATAGACAGTGCCTCCTGAGAATGTAGTTTCCACGAAGAGAGATCGTCTCTTTGGGGTATTGCTTGTTTTGTTGATTCCGTTCATATTTGTGTATTCGGTCATTTTTAGGCTCCACTTGGGTTCGTACTCAGAAAACCTTCAAAAAAGTGATTCCTTTCAACAATTCCAAGAAAAGTGACCTAAATAGCTAAATTAGAAGGTGTTACAAAAATTAAGACCCCTTAATTATCGGTCTGAAACCGAATCTAAGATCGATGAAACCTGTAACCCCAGCAGCACAATCAACCACATCAGATAAAGCCAAAACATGAAAATTGGTAGTAATCCCAAGGAACCGTACATTTGTTTTAAAGACAAAGCATGGTTGAAGTACAACGCAAGTGATGCCTGCCCAAGCATCAAGAGGGCCGCTGTCGATGCGCCTCCGATCATGATGGGTATAAATCCAAGCTTAACTGTGGGAATAGTTCTAAAGAGCAAGATGAGCACTCCCCAACACAAAAGAAAGCTAGAGAGCTTTTGCACAATAAGGAGCAACCAAGCCCAGCCGACGAATTCATGGATAATCGATGCTACTTGTTGATCAGCCCAGATCCCCACCGCCGCAGCGATTGGACCAAAAGTCAAAATAAACCAATAGGTAGGAATTCGCTTGAACCATGACCTCCCATTTTTAGAACGACAGATCACGTTAAAGCAAGATTCGATATTAACCATCAGTGCAATTGCAGAATAGATCAACACGAGAACACCGACCCAAGTTAAGGCAGTAAAACTTACGTTCATCCCACTTGTAATGAGATTGCTCAGCCAACTTCCAAGAGATGTTTCTCCTTGAATATCTGAGATATGTACCAAGTTGAGACCAGAAATTTCAATAGCATCATGTAAAAATTGTGTAAATCGCTCTTCCCCCATGATTGCTCTTGCAACACCCGCACCAACGACGGTCATCGGCAAAAGACCAAAGAGAGTGCGATAGGTAAGCGCGGCAGCCATCGTACTTGCACTGTCTTCTGAGAGTTGTGCAGCACCCTGACGAAGGACTTGCCAGATATACCGAACCATTCTTTCACCTCGAGAAAGTTGCTCGAATGGGTCGTGAATCGCAGATCGGATCCATTGGATAAAGGGTGAAAGTCGCATCTCGTGTAGACTAAGCATAAATGGCGTGGAATGCAGACAAAAAAAAGGGATCTCATGACCCGAGAGCTATCTATAGAGATGCAGCAAGAGGCGTACGACTACAACGAGTGATGGTCGACGGGGGTATTGCATCCCGCAGGAAATGTGAAGAACTCATCACAGAAGGTGATGTACGTGTGAATGGAATCGTTGTCGATTTTCTACCTGCTTGGGTAGATATCGCTCAAGACAAGATTACTGTCAAAGATCGTAAACTCAAGTTTAATGCTGAATCTGTCTACATCATGTATTACAAGCCAAGAGGGATCGTATGCACTGCAAGCGACCCTGAGGGGCGGCGCTGTGTTGGAGACATTGTGCATCATCATTCTGGGACGCGAATTTTCCCCATCGGTCGCCTTGACATGGAAAGCCAAGGGTTGCTGCTGTTGACAAATGATCGGCAACTCACAAATCAACTAACGCACCCAAAACATGAAGTTCCCAAGGTCTACGAAGTTACAGTAAAGGGTACCGTCGAGCAAGAAACTCTTGAAAAACTACGCAAAGGTATTTTCATTTCGGATGTTCACACAAGGCATGATGAACAACAGAAAGCTCGTCGTGCAAAAGTAGAGTCTGTAGAATTAGTTAGAACCGACCGCGGCAAGAGCCAACTCAAAATTGAACTCTCAGAAGGTCGCAACCGACAAATCCGGCGAATACTAGCAATTGTTGGGCATCCTGTGAAGAGATTGCGACGAGTTCAAATTGGCCCACTTGAACTCAAAGGTCTCAGGACTGGTCAATGGCGTGATTTATTACCTCAAGAAATTACTGCTATTAAAAAAGCTGCCAAAGCGACGTAACTTTTTTAGCATTCCTACATGTCCCCAGTTCATAGCAGTCTTTAGTTCGCGCCACGAGATCGTCTGTAAAAAGTTTTACGATATATCGAGTTGTGCAATTGTAATTTCGCACCACGGTGAATCTTGCGCTACTGTAACTTTGCCAATTCGGACAAGTTCTAGTGTCGCAAGGAACATCCCTACTCGTTCTGCGGCCTTCAATCCATCAAATGTAGAATGCAACGTAATCGTGCCATCATTGGATCGCGACAATCTATCAAGTAAATCTTCTTGGCAAAGCTCAATCGGTGTATCGTCAATTTCAATTCGATGTTCTCCAAGGCGAGTAAAATCGATAGCGGATGCAATGTGCTCATACGCATCTGCCAAATCTAAAATGTGCACGTCTTCAAGTTCAAGCGTGGGTTCTTCTTCAACTTCAACTTCTTTAATTTGTATTCGTGCTCGATATCGGAGGGCGAATAACGCTTTTCTTTTTTCAAGTTCTTCCCCCGCTGTTCTGATCCGCTGAAAAGCAAGAAGCTGACGAATTAAATCTTCGCGTGGATCTAGTTTCGAATCACCCTCAGTTTGATCACTTTCTTCTTCTGCGAGTTGTTCTACAGGAACTAGGGAACGGGATTTAATCTCAATTAACG
>JABHZL010000119.1 GCA_018656645.1 Phycisphaerae bacterium | reverse complement strand
TAAGGGCGACGCAATCGAAGGGTTTGAAGATGGACAAGTCTACGTTATGGAGTTCTGGGCAACTTGGTGTGGACCTTGTATTTCCTCAATGCCACATCTCAGTGGTTTACAGGATAAGTACGGAGACACAGTAAAAATCATAGGCGTCTCAAGTGAAAAAGAACTCGAAACCGTCACCAACTTTCTTGCTGAGACAAATAAAACAGACGATCTCCTCAATACGGAACGAATGCGTTACACCGTCACGGTCGACCCTGACCGATCAACCTCTCGTGTATTTATGGAAGCATCTGGCCAACGCGGAATCCCAACTGCGTTCATCATTAACAGCGATGGCAAAGTCGCTTGGATCGGTCACCCAATAAATATGGACGAACCACTTGACCAAGTTGTCAACGGCTCCTGGGATCTTGCAGCAGCTGCAACAGAATTTGCAGAAGCGAAAGCACAAGAAAACGCTATGAACGAATTGCGTTCCATTTACGAGGCAGCAATGAAAAATGGAGATTGGGATGAATGGATCTCAGCGATCGACTCCTTCACAGAAGAATATGGATCTAACCCTCAAATGAACTCGATGAAATTTGACGCATTGCTTTCCGGTAAAAAAGATAAGGAAGCCGCGTATGCATGGGCGCGAACAATGCTTGCTCCATCTTGGGATGATCCAAATGCACTCAATGCCTTTGCTTGGAATCTGCTTGACAGAACTCCAGAAGAATTGCAAGATCTCGACTTCGCGCTTGAAGTTGCTACTCGTGCTAGCGATCTCTCTGATAATGAAAATGCCATGATCCTAGACACTCTTGCACGAGCGTACTGGGAACTTGGCGAAACATACAAAGCAATTGCTTGGCAACAAAAAGCTGTTGAGTTTGCTGAAGGTGACATGGGCGAGTCAATCACTGCAACACTCAAGCAGTATGAAACATCACTTGCTTCTGTTACGGACGATTGATCTGTATTTCGACTTTCTCATTATCTGATTTGTAAATAGCTTCGACGATGGTCTGCACTTTGCGGCCATCGTCGCTTGTGCCTGCCGTAGAGGAGACGACACGGTTTACAATCCCTTCTGCAAACGCTTTGTGCTCGAGCTGAAATGCATCGCCCCACGCTTCGTTCACATTTACTTCCACTGTTGATTCGTTAGATCTCCCATCAACCGAAGAGCCAAATGCAACAGAGTCTCCCCAAAGATCGAACCAAACAGCACCTTTGTCGCCTTCAATCGTGATGCCATCACGAATAAAACTTTCTGGCAAATGTGTTGCCCAGGAAACATCAATCTGATTTGTGATTCCATTTGCAAACGTTGTTATTGCAACAACGCCATCTTCAACGTCAAATGTTCCATCAGGCTTTGGCATTGACCACATTTCATCGTACCCATAACTTTCCATAGAAAACGTTTGGCTACACATTCCTAAAACTCGCTCAGGTGTAGTTGCAGAAGTCAAATGCGAAAGAAGATCAATCAAATGCACGCCTATATCAATCAAACATCCTCCACCACTTCGCTCTTTGGTTGTAAACCAACTCCCTAATCCAGGAATACCGCGTTGTCGCAACAGTGTTGCGCGTGCGTGGCGAATCGTGCCAAGTTTTCCTTCGTCGATCATCTGTTTCACTTTCATTGCAGCAGGTGAAAACCGGCAAACAAATCCAAGTTGTAACAGTTGTGCAGTTTCTTTTTGCACATTGATAATATCGTCGCATTGTGCAAGCGACATTGCCATTGGTTTCTCAAGAAGAACATCTTTACCCGCACGCATGGCTGCAATTGATAATTCCGCGTGTTGATCATTTGGAGTGGCAATCACAACTGCTTCAATATCTGGTCTTGACAATATCTCTTCAATTTTGTCGCAAGAATCACAATCCCATTTTTGTGCAAACGCATCTCGGCGATGCTTACAAGGATCAAATACTGCTACGAGCTCTCCGTTCGTTGCAGCGATTGCTTCTGCATGTACGTTTGCAATCATCCCCGCACCTAACAATCCTATGTTCGTCATGAAACTGGCTCCATCGTTCGAATATACCGAACGCCACGGTCTTCTAGTTCTAAAAGCAATCGACGCACTACTACTTCGTTCTCTCCAAATGTTTCAGGCGGAAGAACTCCGGGCATGTTGATTGTGCCATCGACAATCATTCGACCTATCGAAGCTGCTGGGAAGCCAGTTGTTCTTGCCATGCTTGATTGTCCCTTCTCATTGTCATAATAATCAAGAAGGTCCCATCGAATCAACATCTCTGTGTCACCGAGCGTACCTTCACCTTCAACACGCATGACTATTAAATCAGCTTCGCCCTCTTCATATTTCCAACCATCGATTAAAATTTTAGCGGTCATATCAATTGGTTTAACTTTTTGACCAGCCACTTCGATTTCTTCTGTTTTGAAAAAACCACCATCTCGCAACATTTTCATTTGCTTGGCGTGCCCCGGATACCGCAAAGTTCGTTCTTTCATAAACGGCACATCAAGTGTATCGCATAAAGTCCGTAAACCATCAGAGTTAAATGCTTCGAGGGTTCCAACTCCGGGAAGGTCGAGCAATACACACTC
Source organism: Phycisphaerae bacterium (assembly GCA_018656645.1). Taxonomy (GTDB): domain Bacteria; phylum Planctomycetota; class Phycisphaerae; order Phycisphaerales; family SM1A02. The sequence continues at coordinate 8,733 of JABHZL010000119.1, read as the reverse complement.
ACTGAGTGCTTCACGAGTCACCATTTCACCATGCTCAACAAGACGAGCTGGGCGAATATATTCCTCTACAACATCTCGTGGGCTAAAGGACGCTTTGTATTCCCAAGGCCACGTTCGTTCAAGTGGCAATCCCCCAACGACAATATCGAGTCGCTTACATACATCGAGCGTTTCGTTTGCAACAGAGCAAAGAAGGTGACTCATTCCAGGAGCAACGCCAAAGTCGACTACGCACGTCACACCATGTTTTTTTGCAAGTTCATGCAAAGTTCGGGGATCTTCTTCCATGAAGGAAATATCGCAATAGGGTTTGCCTGATTTGATCACTGTTTCAAGCGCTGCAAAGCCAAGCCAACTTGGAAGTGCGCCAAAGACAATGTCTGCATCAGCAGCAAGAGCGGCAATCGCCTCTTGATCGCTGCAATCTATCTCGGCGATAGAAATGGTTTGATTTGAACGTTCTGAAACTCTTGCAAGAGCCCCCCCGTTAATATCAGCAATGGTGACGGAAAAGCCAGAACTCGAAAGATCCTCAGCGATCACTGAACCAACCATCCCAGCGCCCAATACAACTGCGTTCGTTTTCATTTATCTACCACTTATCTGCGAGTTCATCAACTTTGGACCGTTGACCACTTTTCACATGTGAAATCGTGGCGACAACTGAAATGGTCAAAGCAACAAAAGCAAGAAGCCAAATAAACCAACCTGACCCAGGTAGGCTGTCATCGCCAATGAGGCCTACAAATGCAACGATTGTTCCGAAGATCACAAAGTAGAGTAAAAAGACTCTAAAAATATGCCCTGGGCCCATTTTTGCGTGATGATTGTTCTTTTTTCGCTTGTTGTTAGACATAGATATCTCGTTTTAGTGTGTTTAAATGAGTCCCCAAGGGCGTAAGTATACATTGGAGGGACTCTTCTCGCCCTTTGTTGCGTTTTTTTTGATCTTGCGATTCACAAATACGTTTTATCAGCATAGTTGGTGTTGTCTGCAGTCCGAGAACTTGTTCCAGTCCTACACTCGAACCACTTTTCTGACTAGCAAACAACCCCCGAAGTTTCATTGAGACTTCAAAGGACCCATGAAGGTACCTCCCCGAAACGAGGTGCCAGCAACCTTTTCCTGAAGGTTGCCCCGAGTTCCGCCGCCGTTGGCTTACTCGGGCTTGTTTAAGCCGTGGACTTTGTGACCAGGATCGTCACTAGCCGCTAAGACAAGGAGAGATTGTCGTGCCCAATACAACTCCCATCACAACTGACCGAGCAAACCGAGTTCTTGACCTTTTCGACGCTTACTACAAACGCGTATTCTGCTTCGCTCGCAAATCACTCGCTACTGGTGCTGCCGAAGATATCGCACAAGAAGTATTTACACGTCTACTCCAAGTCAAAGATCTTGAAAGCAAAGAAATCTCTTCTAGTTATCTCATCAAGATCGCGGATAACCTCATCAAGAGGCGATACAACAAAAAACAACGAAAAAATCGATATATCGATTCTCAACGAGAAGAAGCTGTTCATGACCTTCGCCACTTTTCCCACGCTGAAGATCACCAATGGTCTTCAATGGAAATAACCAAGGCACTTGAAACGCTTCCATCTCACGAACGAGATGCTGTCCGACTCGTTGTTTGCGAAGGTCTTAGTTACGATGAGGCATCTGCATCACTTGGTGTTCCTGTCTCGACTGTGAACAATTGGAAATATCGTGGCATCAACAAGCTTAAGGCGCTTGCAGAAAATGTCGACGAAGTAGCATAGTCCACCCAAATTCATTATCCACCCGTCCGCACAGAGGCACCAGACTCCCAAGTCCGCCTCTGTGTGGCAATTTGACCCGCGGTCAAATTATTAGCGGTATGCTAGGGAAATGACACACGAACCAGAACGGCTAGATGGCCTGCGAGAAAGGATCGATAAGCTCGATCAGAAACTTGTTGCTTTGCTCTCAGAACGTGCAAAAATTGTCGTTGATGTTGGCGAACTAAAGCGAGACACCGAAACTCCCATTTACGCCCCACATAGAGAACGGGAAGTGCTCGACAGAGCATTGGCCCACAACAAGGGACCACTTTCAAACAGAACCATTGAAGCGATTTATCGTGAACTCATGTCTGGCAGTTTCCAACTCGAGAAGCCACTTGCAATCGCGCACCTAGCACCTATTGGATCATTTAGCCACATTGCAGCAACGAGGCATTTCGGTTCAAGTGTGGAATGCATTGGCGTGCCCACAATTGATCGCGTCTTCAGAGAAGTTGCAGCAGGACATTGCGCATACGGACTTGTACCATACGAAAATTCGACAAGTGGATCGATCACTGACACGCTCGACGCATTCCAAAATCACGACGTCACTATTTATGCCGAAGCACTCATTGACATCAGACACTGCCTCCTTTGTAACGGTCCAACAAACGAAATCACGACCATCGCCTCGAAGCCACAAGTCATCACGCAGTGCCGAAAATGGCTTGCTGCCATGTATCCTCATGTAACAATCCTTGAAACCGCAAGTAGCGCTGAAGCAGTAAAACGTGCAGCAGATGATCCCCGTATTGCCGCAATTGGTTCCCGCCTCGCAGCTCATGAACATGAAGTCGAAATTGCAATAGAAAACGTGCAAGACCGCGCTGAAAATATCACACGTTTTTTAATTCTCGCGAAGGAAGCTGCAAAACCTACGGGCGATGACAAAACAACAATCATGTTTACAACGAAGCACGAACCTGGTGCGCTTGTTGATGTTCTTGCCGCATTTCGAGATAACGGGATCAACCTGAGCCACATCGACAAACGTCCAAGTGGACGAGTGAATTGGAATTACACGTTTTACATTGATGCAGATTCGCACAGAGATACTGCCGAATTACAAACTGCTGTCAGTAACGCAAGTGCTTTTTGCACATCAATTGAAATACTCGGTTCCTACCCGAAAGCTGGGCAAGTGCTTTAACAATCACCCCACGCATCAATCATCATAAGTAAATCACTCACACCGACAGCTCCATCATTGTCAAGGTCTTCAGCGCATACCATGCCACACGCTCCCCACGCATCAATCACTTGAAGCAAATCACTTACGCCAACTAACCCATCGCCGTTCAGATCTTCGGAACAACTTCCACCAGAACCAAGCGAACCATCGCCGTTTATACGTTGTCCATAGATATCATTTGAACCACTGCGGTCATCTTGCCAAACTAGCACGATCCCACCTCCTACACCTAAAGCATCTGTTCGACTTTTGCTCGATGGCGTCGAACTTACACTTGCTGTCCATTCCACAGTACCTGCTGCATCGACACTCAATGCATTCATCACATCGTTACCAAACGAAGGGGACTCGGCATATACCAGCACAACACCACCATCTGTTTTTGCAGCAGCAAAATTTCCGTATTGAGGGGAAGACGAAGTTGGTTTCAAAGAAATCCCAGCATTTCCCCAGAGTACTCCACCATTTGTAGAAAGTCGCTGCACACCAATTCCATCTTCGCTCTGTGAGTTATCTTGTGATCTAAAGAAGACAACAAATTCACTTCCATCGCGAACACCAACAGGGTTTACTCGCTCTGTGCTACCAAAACTTGATGCGACCTGTACTTGCCCTCCAAACCACATCACACCATTACTTGAAATTCGAGTGGCATAACATTGCAAAGGGCCCACTCCGTACCACGTGAAGAATCCACCACCGGTACCATCGCTAATAAAATCTGGGTACGCACCAAATTGAAGGGAATTATCAAGCATCACAGCGACCTGTTGTTCCCAGAGGAGAACTCCATCACTTGTGATGCGTTCTGCTTTTAATTGTTTATTTCCCCAATATGTCGTGTACTGCACAAACGATGCAATCACACTTCCGTCGATTGAAGGTTGGATGTCTGCTACGTTCAACGTTCCTCCCAAAGGATCATCAACCGAAACATTATTCCACAACATGTTTCCTGCGATGTCGAGCCGCTGAAAATTAGAGACGTTGTCATAAATCCATCCGACGATAACACCATCTCCTGAATTCGCAATCACTGGGGAAGCAACAAATGAACCAGCGCCCTCCACCGTTGTATTCCAAAGAATCGTTCCAGTTGAATCAACAGCGCTCACAACAATACCGTCACCGCTAAGCATATTTTGTCGATAGACAACAACTGCGTTTCCACTTGTATCAACTGTGAGATCAAAATCCATTGTCGAAGAATAATTTCGATCAGCAATCATGATGCCATCGGTTTCCCATTGCGGATTCCCCGAAGGGTCAAGTCGCTGCATGTACACATCGTATCCACCACCACGATTATCAAACCAACTAACGTAACACCCGCCATCTTCTGCAGCAGCAAGCTTTGTGATTGCTTGTTCACCACTCGCTGTGCAAATACCCAAATTGGTATCGGGCGTATCTGGCCACTGCGCTGATGCAACTGAACAAGTGATTGCAATCGTAAATATATGTTTCATGCCCCCTAGTATGACATGTTATGAAGTCGAATCCACCTTTTTTTCACGACTTCCTTGGTACAACTCATATCTCAGCAGCCTGCAATCAATGTCTGCATTTACAAAAGGCGTTTTTCTTGCGACTTTCAAACGAATCGCTGCGATCAATGGCTTTCCAGAAGTAAACACGTATCCATCCCAACCTGCACAATTTGTTTTCAAATAATCACCAATTCGTTTGTAATCCAGTTCTAAGTCATCATCACCAAGGCGTTTTCCATACTCGCCATGCAAGATGACATCGCCAATGTCGGTAGGCATCGGCGTCTCTGCAAAATCACATACATGAAACTCCAATAAGTGATCGACACCAGCAGTCACTGCATTTTTCTTTGACGCCTCAACACATTCTGGATCAATATCTGAAAGAACAATCGGTGCGGGATCTTCCTTCTTTAACAATTTTTTTGCTGCGAGGCGTTCTTTCCCCCACGCTTCTTCGTCATAACCTACAAAGTGCATAAACGAAAAGTTCCCGCGAAGTAGTCCCGGCGCTCTACCCTTTGCCATCAACGCAGCTTCAATCCCAATGGTTCCACTTCCGCACATCGGCACAACAAGTGGGCGGCTTCCGTCATATTTCATTTCCATCAAGACGCCAGCAGTGAGTGACTCACGCATAGGCGCAAGGCACGGAATCTTTCGGTAGCCTCTATCTGAAAGTTTTCGTCCAGTCAAATTCAGATAAATGCGAGCCTTATCTTTTACCCAGTGTAAGTGAATGACTGCTTTGTCAACACTTGCGCCAGAGTCTGGGCGTTTACCAGCGACTTTCACCATTCGATCACAAATCGCATCTTTCAAACGCATGTTTGGGAACATCGAGTTTGTAATGGTGTCATTCTTCACAGAAGATGTCACCGAAATAAATCCGTTTGGATCGATCACTCGTTCCCACGGCAATGCGACCGCTTCTTTATACAACGCATCTGCATCTTTGCAATACACATCACCAAACCGTTGCATCACATGAAAGGCTGTACGCAGTCGCAAGTTTAATCGCATTGCTTCAGTATTCGTCGCCCGAATTTCCACACCCGTTCGGTCCATCGAACGAATATCAAAACCAAGTTCTTCTAATTCAGTTCGCAGATATGACGCCAATCCCGGGCCGCAGGTCACGCGTGTTTGTCGTTTTGGTTCAGTATTGGGTTCCATGAAGTGGTGAATGGTACCTGTTATGTTTTCCGAGCGTTTGCCATGTGCTTTCGATGATCAAAACCACCATCTGAAAGATGACCTAGAAGTTTATAATCGAAGTGATATCGCCACCACGTCCATGGTGCAAACCAAGAGGCATCGGAGACTCGGCGGCGAACCACCTTCGCCCAACCATCTCGAGCATTCAAATCGCACCGCTGTCCACACTTCGGACACGTTTTATAGTGCAACGCTGCAATAATAAAATCTCCACTGTAAAAAGGACCACACATGAACAAGCATTCATGTTGAGCGTAGGTTAACCACTTACCCTTTTTTGACATAACCTAGCATTATAGCGGTGAAGGATTCCAAACCGGCAATGTCGATAAAGATGTATCAGAAAGTAGTTCTGGTGATAATGGCATCCCCCACATCTTGTAAAAAGGACGCAAATCATGTTCAGTTGCAAATGAAATTCTACGAACCCACTCGTCCATTTTCTTCTGGTTTCCTTTCGGACGGTCTGATGCTGGTAATGCTTCATAATCAGAAAAAACTTGTGTAATTGGTTTCCAGCCAAAGGATTTCTGTAACTGCGCATAAGAAACAAGCGCTATTCCGGGGCTGCGTTTCCATTTTGAAAAATCAGAACCTTCTTCTAAGTATTTTTTTGCAGATACAACTTGTCCTTTAAGCCAAGAATTATCCCAAGGTTCAATCCCACAAAGTACTTCGCCAGCATGCAGTGAAAACAAATTACAAGTCACCTCACCTGTGCCATCAAATGTCCACCATGATCTCTGCAAATTATGACCTAGTTCGTGAAAGTGTCCCCAACTTCCTCGCTTTTTCAAATCCTGTACATCAACAACCCTTGCAAGTTTTCCGTCCTTCGGTGTAGCAACATCCACACCAGTCATAATTGGGTAGCCACTATGCATATAGCCAGCTGAAATCTGTCGATCGGCTACAAAACGCTCTGGTCTTTTAGGAACATTGACACCTGCAAGATTACAGTGAGATGAAACAACTTTATCCCAAAACTCTGCAACCTCCTTAGGATTATCCAATTCACGAACAGCAACCGATGGCACCGTTAATATTAAATGCTTACCCTTTATTTCTGCCCAAGGCGCAGGATTTTGTCGTTCAACTAACCAGTTAGTTTCCCCATCATCAATATCAAACAACGGAGATTTCACACCACCTGAAATAGAAACAGTAATATCAGCTGCGCTCTTATTAGACTCAAAGTAAACAAGTCCTCCCCAAGGAGTTGATATTTCCAAGTGTTTCTCTAAAGGCACAACATGTGTAATCTCTGGCCAACGAGTCCACGTGTCTTTGTGCCAAAGAGTGTCCTTGTGGCATCCAATTTGTACGGTCCAACTAACCGGATTGCCTTCAGTTACATGTATTTGTAATACTTCACCTGCACAAAGAAAGATACCACTTGATTGCCACCCTTGAACTGAAGAATCGAATTGTTTTATTTCTGTTGTTCGTGGAACCGATACATCAACTGTTTCAGGAAAGTCTTCACTTCCACTTGCCGAAACTATTTCATCAGTTGTTAAATTCTTCCATTGGGCAGAAAAATTGGTAACAAACAACCTACTTTTAACATCCTTTACATGAATTGGTGAGAGTTTTGTCGGACCTAGCATGCCATCACTTTGAATAACATTGTTTACTTCTTGTCGAAATGTAGGCGAACATTGCGCTGCATATTGCAAGGCGCCTGATCCAACCTGTGTGGTATTTCCATCCTTTTCTAATTGTTGTAATGCGATACCTGCATTTACTTCAACTGGTATTTCGTCTATTTTGAAAACCCCACCATCTCCTCTTGCATAGTTACCACCATACTGCATTCCTAATTTTGACATAACTCTGTTTTGCGAAAGATCGGTCTGCAAATTATTACCAGTAACTTGCACCCATCCCCAAGGACAAGCGCTTGCGATTACACCCCCACCGTCAGAAATCCATTCGATCAATTGATTTTCCAACTCATTTGGAAGTTGACGATTTTGTCCCCACATTAAAATATCTACTTCGTTCCAATTGTTTGTGTTATTACGCAGCATTCCAATTCTGGGGTTTTCCTTTTTTGAAACCCACTTCATAACCCGTTTCATAAACTTGCTTGGTTTACCTTCGTCAATACCAGAAACATAAGATCCATGTGCAATCGCAAAAAAACGGCCATCCCCATATGTCACAGCTGCAGCAATTGGTTGTGACTTGTTTTTACCAACGATTACGGGAAATGCATCATCGCCCCAAACTGCCATCGTTCCAGGGGTTCCAAGAACAGGAATTGATTCTATACCCTCAACAATTTGCGCTCGATGTTCTGCAGCATTTTGCGTAATTGCAAAAAGCACAACTATGATGCTATTCAACATTACTTTTTCTCAGAGTTGCAGCAGTTCGATTCGTTTTGTTTTGTTGAACAACAAGTTGAAGTTTTTGCTCGAAGTAAACAAAATGCAACGCCAATGCCAGCGCCTATTCCAATCCAAAGACCAATGTTGTCTGTAATAACTCCAACAATTACCCCTGCACCTGCACCAAACAATAACCAAGGTGCTGGGCACGACATTCCACTGCATTCATTTGACTTTGACATGGGCTCATTATACCAGACAAAAAAAAGATCTTGGCAAAAGCCAAGATCCTAAGAGCCGCCGGTGGGACTTGAACCCGCAACCTCAAGATTACAAATCTAGCGCTCTACCAGTTGAGCTACGGCGGCATGTGGGATTGGGGCTTGCTCACGCTTGCCCACTGTCCACGAGGCGGGTAGGATACCAAATTCAAGTGAATAGGGCGAGTACCCAAGTGGACAAAGGGGGCAGACTGTAAATCTGCTGGCGTACGCCTTCACAGGTTCGAATCCTGTCTCGCCCATCGAGTAGCACCTACCTGTTTATGCAGGTGGGTGTTTCTCATTGCACTGTCTACACTTACAGATTCACTGCGAAAACTCTGTGCAGGACGATTCATGCCCAAACCGCTGGGTACTGCTGTGGATTCTGCTACATTTTTTCCGTGCGTCGTTTCGCCGGTTACAGC
>JABHZL010000110.1 GCA_018656645.1 Phycisphaerae bacterium | reverse complement strand
TATTGACCCAGAAATAATTATCACTCCAGGCATTTTCATCAACAGAGTTGTTGAAATTTGCAACCCAAAACTTGAATCCGAGTTAGTTGCAGCAGGAGAGACATACCCATGACAAAGCCAAAGCAGCAAGTCGGGCGCACACGTGATGAAATGGCAATACGCCTCGCTATTGACATTCCAGATGGCTCGTATGACAACCTAGGTATTGGAATTCCAGAACTCGTTGCAAAGTACGTTCCAAAAGGTCGCGAATTCATCTATCACACCGAAAATGGACTCCTTGGAATGGGACCTTCACCAGAAGAAGGCGCTGGCGATCCCGAGTTAATCAATGCTGGTAAGAGGCATGTCACTGCTAACCCAGGCGCATCGTTTTTTCATCATGCTGATAGTTTCTCGATGGTTCGGGGAGGCCATCTTGATTTGTGCATTCTTGGCGCCCTGCAAGTCTCAAAGGATGGCGACCTCGCTAACTGGTCGACAGACGCAAAAGATGCCATCCCTGCAGTTGGTGGCGCGATGGACCTCGTTGCTGGTGTCAAATCTATTTATGTCATCACGAAACACTGCACAAAAAACGGTGATCCAAAACTCGTGACATCATGCACCTATCCGCTAACTGGCCGCGGCGTCGTAAATCGAATCTACACCGATCTGGCTGTCATCGAAATCACACCTGATGGTTTTCAACTCATTGAACTGAGCCCTGGGGTCACGTTCGATCATGTGCAAGAGCGCACTGACGCTCCCCTGTTACCAGTGGCACACAACTGAAAGAGCACATGCAATGAATACAAGAAGCGCGGAACTGTATAAGAAAGCACTTGATTTGCTCCCCGGTGGTGTTAGCCGAAACACTGTCCTGCGATCTCCTCATCCGCCATACGCTGATTATGGCAAGGGATGTAGACTCACCGACCTTGATGGTCTCACTCGTCTCGATTTTTCGAACAATATGGCATCCCTGCTTCATGGCCACGCTTTCCCAGCAGTTGTCAACGCAGTTACCGAGCAACTCAAGAAGGGGTCAGCATTCACAATGGCGACTGAAATCGAAGTGCGCTACGCTGATTTTCTAATACAGCGCAATCCTTCTTTTGAAAAATTGCGGTTCGTGAATTCTGGTACCGAAGCTGTGATGACAGCACTCAAGGCATCGCGGGCATTTACAGGCAAACCTAAAATTGCAAAAGTCGAAGGTGCGTACCATGGCGGGTACGACTACGCAGAAGTAAGTCAGATACCAACCCCAGACAATTGGGGAAACATCGATCATCCAAGGAGCGTACCAACAGCACACGGCACACCTGAATCTGCGCTGCAAGATGTTGTCATTCTTCCATTCAACGATGTGAATCGAGCAATTGCAATCTTAAACGCTCATGCAGACGAACTCGCTTGTGTCCTTCTTGATCTCATGCCCCACCGTGTTGGTTTACGACCTGCAAATGCATCGTTTGTCGAAACGATTCGTCAGTGGACTCAAAAGCACAATGTATTACTTGTGCTCGATGAAGTTATTACCTTTCGAACTGAAGTTGGCGGTCTACAACAACAGTACAACATCAAGCCAGACCTCACCGCTCTTGGCAAAGCAATTGGCGGCGGATTCCCTGTTGGTGCAATTACTGGTCGAGCAGATGTGATGGATGTCATGAACCCGCTAGCTGAAAATGTTCTCTTTCCTCATTCAGGCACTTTTTCGGCGAATCCAATTACTCTCACTGCTGGTCTTATTTCCATGGAACTCTTTGACGAATCAGCAATCACGCGTTTGAACGCACTGGCGCAGCGAGCAAAGGATGGAATCGAAGATGCCATACGCCAAACGGGTATTAAGGCATGTGTGACTGGTGCAGGTTCAATGTTTCGCATACACATGAAGGAACACCCACCAGAGAATTTTCGCGAGGCGTACTTAACCAAAGAAGAGAACAACAAGTTAAAGAGGTTACTGAATCACATGTATGATGAAGGCTTCTTGATGATCAACACATGTTCTGCAGCGCTCTCAACTCCAATGACTGAAACTGAGATAGATGCATTGGTAAGCGCACTTACACGCGGCTTCCAACAATTATAAGATGGACCACACTCATTTGTGAATGTATTTATGCTATTTCAGGCGTAACTTTTTCCGCTAGTGAAGCTCCCCAACTCAGTCCAATTGAAATTCCCATGATAGAGCCAGCTGCATATTCGATCGGCAATGGAAAGAGCAACGGAGAGAGGGTATTTTGTGTAAAAGCTGTATCACTGATGCCTAAAAATGTTGCAATTGCGTAGCCAACTGCTGCGATTGCAGTTGGTGCAGCAAAGAGTAGGATGGGCTGGGTATGTGGCATACACATTCGAGCTAGGCAGGCGACGGCAATTCCACCTATGACAGCAGAACCAATGACTTGCCCTTTACTTGGCGTAACAGCGATAATCCAAATCACTGGCAACATAGCAAGTGATATCAGCAGCGTAATCCCAACCGTTCGGAGTGAGAAAGGCGCGTCCCAAGACCCACTTTGATTTAATGGGACATCTTTTAGAGGATTTGAAAATTGAAAAATGAATACTGAACTACAAAGTATCACAACACTGAGACACACTGCTTCAATCATGAGTGAAGATGTATTCCCGTCGGAAAAAATGAACTCCGAGACTCCTTGTGTTCTCATTGCTAATGCAAAAAGAGCAAATCCTAAGACAAACATTCCGCTCGCAGCTGTGGTTACTTTTGCTGTCAGTAAGCCCAGTACTGATGCGATTGCGAGTACCCCAAGGATTGCAATTGCAGCATCAATCTGATCGACAGTTTGTAAAATTGTCGGGCCTAAACCGCCTCTTGGACCACCAAGCCACTGAGCACCTATCGTCCCTATCACTGCTGAAATTGCCAATGCCACGATAAGTATTGCTGTCCGCATCCATTCTGCCATCCGTACATCTTACCAATGCTTCACCGCAAGGGCTGTGGAGACACACATTGGCACAGACCCAACACCTCACCATTATCGATGATTCAGAGTATTCGGACTCAATTAAAGAGTAATCCACGCTCTAAATTAGGCATCGAGCGTGCTGCTGTCCTACAAGATGGTATTGTGTGTCGATGGATCAACAATCACTCATTCTCAATGGCGGACCGTTGATAGGGCCGGATGTCGTTAGCGTTGCAAGAAAGGGACTTACAGTCTCAATTGGCGAAGAAGCTATAAAACGAATGAGCAGTTCTCGGTCTACTGTGGAGAAGGTCGCTGCTTCAACAAATCCCACGTACGGCATCAATACTGGATTCGGTGCACTTTCTACGACATCAATTTCAAAAGATGAATTAGACCAACTCCAAATGAACTTACTTCGATCGCACGCTGCTGGTGTTGGTGATCCGCTCCCACAAGATGTAGTTCGCGGCATGATGGTGATCCTTGCAGGAAGTTTGTGCCGCGGGTTCAGCGGCGTTCGCCCCGAAGTTGCCGAACTCTTAGTTTCTACACTGAACGCAAACGTCACACCTGTCATTCCATCACGGGGATCCGTCGGCGCATCAGGGGATCTCGCTCCCCTCTCACACCTAGCACTCGTTCTTTGTGGCGAAGGCAAGGCAACGCTCGGTGATAAGGACATGCCCGGAAAAGCAGCAATTGCTGCTGCGGGTCTCACACCTATTATTCCAGTTGCAAAAGAAGGTCTTGCGCTTATTAACGGCACGCATCTTATGTCCTCAATCGCGACACTAGCACTTGCTGACATCGCACTCATATGCGAAGCTGCGGTCATAGCAACCGCTATGTCAATAGACGTTGCTAAAGCAACTGACTCGTTCTTAGATGATCGCATTCATGCAGCAAGAGGGCAAAGTGGACAACAAACTGTTGCTGCATCCTTACGATCGCACCTTAAAAATTCCACCATTCTCCCTTCCCATCGAGAAGATGATCTGCGTGTACAAGACCCCTACAGTTTTCGATGTTCACCGCAAGTACTAGGCGCAGCAATCGAAGCAATAGCAAGAATCACAGGAACAATTTCCGCTGAACTAGGAGCAGTTACTGATAATCCTCTGGTATTTCCAAAAGATGATTCAGTTGTTTCGGGTGGCAACTTTCATGGGATGCCACTGGCCATTGCTATGGACGAGTTACGCATCTCACTTTGTCATATTGCTGGAATTGCAGAACGAAGAGTTGAATGGCTTCTCTCAGGAAGAGATATTCATAACAATTTACCTCCATTTCATGCATGCAAACCGGGCATCGAAAGTGGCTTAATGATCACCCAATATTCTGCTGCTGCTTGCTGCGCAGAACTCCGAACACTTGCAATGCCTGCAAGCATTTCAAATATTTCTACATCCGGAGGCATCGAAGATTACAACTCTATGGGTGCAACTGCGGGATTACTTCTCCGCAGGTCTGTTGACCTATGTCGAACTGTCATTGCAATCGAATTACTTGTAGGCTGTGATTCCCTTGATCACCATCGACCACTTAGAAGTGGCGATGCTGTCGAAACAATGTACGAAAAAGTACGCAAGGTAGTCCCTGTACGGAATTGCGACCGATCTCCTGCTGATGATATTGCAGCTATTGAGTCGTTATTACGTTAACAACTTCCCCACAACCCAATCAACAATAATAAATCTTGAATACCCACAAAGTGATCCCCATCTAAGTCTCCATGGGATGAAGACTCACCCCAATTGTCAATAATAGTTAAAAGATCAGCAACGTTTACTGAACCGTCTCCGTCTAAATCTGCAATGCATTCGCATTCATCTGGAATACCATTGTTATTCACATCCTCACTTGTTCCATCAGCAATATCAACACTGTCATCAACACAATTACGGTTACAGTCGAATGCAAAAACATTTTCATCTTCCACAACACGAATCAATTGATCTGCAGAAACACCTGCGACATTTTGCTCAATTCCAGATGGCCAACGTATTGAAATATTCAGAACTGTATCACTTGAGCCCAATCCAAAATGAGCCCGCATCATGTTTTGTGAGTTATACCCAGTACCACTTTGCACATCTCTCATCTGAGAAACAAATCCCTGATCATTAATGTGTGTAACAGTAACACGGCTGCCAATCGCTGACCTATTTGAAACTGTTCCACATAACTCTACTTCTAACCAATGATTACCATTTTGATTTGCATTTCGTAGCAATTTGTTCATGCCTACTCCGGGCGCATCAATACTACCACCTACTAGGTATATATCAACCCATCCATCATTATCATAATCTGCCCATGAAGCCGAGGCACCATTAAATACACCACCTACAGCATGGGAACCATCAGCAACTTCAGTGAAAGTATTGTCCCCATTATTACGGAAAAGATGGTTAGGGGGCAGAGCGCTACCAAAATTAACAACATAAATATCTAAGTAGCCATCGTTGTCATAATCAGCCATTGAAACGCACCTTGTTCGGAACGAAGCATACAGACCAGCGCTGATTGTGATATCAGAAAATGTGCCATCGCCATTATTTTTGAATAAATGATTGTGCCCACCACCAGTATCCGAGCCCTTTTGATTTCCTACAAACAAATCCATGTGTCCATCATTATTAATATCGCCCCAAGCCTGTCCACGGGCGTGCCCTATCTCCGCTACACCTGCAGCCAAGGCTACGTCTTCCCATAAACCATCCCCAAGATTCTTAAAGAGTTGATTTGTCCTTCTGGATTCATCGCAATGATCTTCTGCACCATTGGCAATGTACACATCGGAAAGTCCATCGTTGTTGTAATCACACCATCCAATACTTCTGCTCTCTTTGAATTCTTGAGAGAACAACAATACATCACGTGTAAAAATCCCATTACCTTCATTGATCATCATTCGATTCTGCTTAGAATCACCTTCAGAAACAGCAACTAACAAATCAATTAAACCGTCTGAGTTGATATCTTGCCAAGCAATACCACGTGGAAGGAGCCCATCCAATTGAAGTGGATCTCCATTTGTCATGTCTGAAAATACTCCCACTGAATCTTGGTGTAACAAAATACTATTCTCTGTCCCACTATTAGAACTTTGTGAGATGAAGATGTCAGGCAACCCGTCATTGTCAATATCCGCCCAGGCTGGATGGTGAGATAAGCCCGAATACGCTTCTAGTTCTTCAGTTGTAGCATCTTCAAAAACCCCATCACCTGTATTTCGTAGCAATTGATTCGCTGACCCGACATAAATTCCATCCGGATCAAATACCCCAAAGTGCACGCTATAGAGATCGAGTAAACCGTCATTATCAAAATCACACCATGAAGATCCACGGTGGTTCTCATGCCCTTCTCCAGAAAGTAAAGAAGTTGTCACGTCTTCCCACACAGAGTTTACTGATGCATCAACATACTGCGTTGTAAGAACAACTGCTGCAGTTAGAGATAATGCTGTGTTTAATTTCTTCATTTATTAATCTACCAATCTCTTTCTTTATTCATTACACACACCCCAGTCTCCGATAATCGCCAGTAAATCAACTACGTCGACAACCTCATCAAGGTTCAAGTCCGCCGGTCCGCAATCTTGTCCCCAATCGGATAATACAAATAATAAGTCCTCTACATTTACAATTCCATCTGAATTAAGATCTGTGAAACAAGATTCGACACACCCTACTGATGGACCATCAATAATTACACTTCCTCCACCAGTCGATGAAGCTGTAGAGGAGCCAATTCGAATAAAATAAAACTGACCAGCCTCTATACCATCAACGGTCAATTGTGAATTACCACCGCACGATTCTATTCCACTATGGCATGCGATTTGATTCAGATAACAGCACGTTCCATCATACACAACAATAGTTGAATCAAAATCTAATAAGTCGCACGTGTCAATTGTTAAAGTCCCATTTTCACATGCAAAATAATGTAACCAAATGTCGTGGTACATTTCTGTTGTTTGTGTCCCATCACAGTCTGTTAAATCATAAAGATCTTCTGAAGCAGTAGCATTGACATTATAAATATCAGTAACTCCATTAAATACCTCGAGCGATTCGTCGCATTCATCAGGATACACAGGGTCTACGTACAACTTCGTAAGCCCCTGATTCGATAATAAACAATCATTTGCGAAGTAATCAAAAGTAACAACTCCAACAAAGCCGTTTACTGGAATATATTGAAGCGTATCCGTTGGTAAATAATATGGTACGAAATCTATGTCATCACCTTTTGAATCCTTAAGCGCACCAGAACTCGGAAGTGAAGTTAGAAAATATTGCAATTGGTTATTCGATGATGTCTCTCCTTCAAGTTGAATATCAATAGTAGTAAAAGAATCAGTAAAAATAACAATATCATTGACGGAAGGCGGGCATGGTTCTCCGCCATCACAAGTAAGACATTCTTGTTGCAACAAAACACTGGACCCAGGATGCGAATTATCTATATTTGCAGTGAGAATATCGAACATCCCATCAAGATTAAAGTCGGCAAGTTTTATCTCTGCCGCACCACCAGGAATAATCAATCCTTGCATGGATTCAATTTGACCTAATCCGTCATTGTATAAAATCAGTTGAACTATCGACCCCACGTGACTTACAACAAAATCTAAATCGCCATCTCCTTCGACGTCAATGATTTCCATTGAGTGCGGCGCATCATTGACATGTACCTCTTCTACTAAAGTAAAGTTTGCTTGACCATCATTTGCAAGAATCCAGAAAATATCGCCTAATTTGTCAAGTGCAGCAATGTCAAGATCACCATCTTCATCAAAATCGCCGAGTGAAATATATCTTGGCGTGCCAGGAAACATAGATATTTGCACACTTTCTTGCCACGTTCTAACGCCTTTCGCTAACACAATGGAAATTGTTCTTGAATAAATATCTGCAACAACAACATCAATCAATCCGTCCCCATTGAGGTCCCCAGAATCTGCTCCGCGTGGCTGCACGCCAATATATGCCGAAGCACCTAATTCAAATGTTCCATCACCGTTGCTATACAACGGTGTAACTTTTCCAGGACTTTGATGTGGCTCACCTTCTACCTCATCATCCCATTCAAGAGTAATTAGATCTTTATTTCCATCTAAGTCCAAATCGTCAATCCAAACGAAAGCAGGTGTGAACATTTCAAATTGTTGCGATATAGAAAAATTGCCGTTGCCATCATTTTCAAGAAGTGTCGTTGTCATCCCGTAATAATCTGGTGTACAGAGATCGACATCTCCATCACCATCAAAATCATGTCCCTCTACATATCTAGGATTATTTCCAGTTAGGAAATCTTGATGATTTTCAAATACACCAAATCCGTCATTATAATAAACAGATACACTGTCTCCATTTCGATTTGCTATGGCATAATCAAGATCAGTATCACCATCAAAATCAGCCACAAAAGCACCGGTAGATCCTCCACCAGTTGGGTACACATCAATTTCTTGAAATCGAATGTCTCCCAACACTGTGCTTGACATCCCTACTGCG
>JABHZL010000106.1 GCA_018656645.1 Phycisphaerae bacterium | reverse complement strand
GGGAACGGACGGAAATGTTCGAGCAGATCTACCGCCTCATGCAATTGCACAACATGGTACCGATGAACCTGTTGTGTTAATCGGCGACACAGTGCATGATGTCACAAGTGGGCATGGTGCAGGCTGCAGAGTGATAGCAGTTTGTACTGGATCTAATGATCGTGCTACACTTGAATGTGTCAAGCCCGATCTTCTTGTTGATGATCTTGCAGACACCCAGGGAATACTGCAATGGATCCAACTGTAAATACTCCTGTTTCCTTAGTGGAACGGATCGCATCACTCGATGTGCTCCGCGGTGTTGCTATTCTTGGCATTTTGTTGATGAATATCGTTACATTTGCAATGGTAAATTCTGCGTATGTTTTGCCAACAGTCTACGGTGATCTTGAGGGTGCAAATTGGTGGACATGGCTCTCTCTCCATTACATTGCAGACACGAAGTTTATGTCGATCTTTTCCATGTTATTCGGCGCGGGCGTGTGCATCTTTATGGAGAGAGCTGCAGCAAAGTCACACGCAGTTTGGAAATTACAAGCAAGTCGTATGGGCTGGCTACTATTGATAGGTCTTATTCACGCGTATTTTATTTGGTATGGCGACATTTTGGTTTCTTATGCAATATGTGGAATAGTTGTTGCATTTATGAGAAACTGGAGTCCAAAATTATTGTTCCCCATTGGATTTATCGTCATGTTTGTAATTCCAATTGGTTTTATGTGTTTCATTTACTGGACGATTCAATACTGGCCAGAAGAAGAAATTTTCAGATTACAACAATCAGCAGAATTAACAAGCCAGGAGAACCAAGCTGAAATTGCTGCCTATACAGGAGGTTGGATTGGACAACTCTCGCACCGTATCCTATTTGCCTTGATGCTTCAATTTGTCATTTTTCCATTTTATTTGTTTTGGCATATCATTGGACTGATGATGGTTGGAATGGCTGCATATAAGTGGAACATTTTGTCAGCTTCTCGATCGACACGCTTTTATGTTTTGCTTGTCCTCTTTTCTTCCATCATTGGTTTTCCGCTCATTGCAATTGGTGTGTGGTATAAACAACAGCATGGCTGGGATCCTGCACTTGTCAATTTTCTTGATGGGCACTGGAATTTAGTTGGGGGTGTTTTCGTGGCGTTCGCTTGGGTGGGTATTGTGATGTTGTTCTGCAAATTAAATTGGTTGCCGATTGCAAGGAAAGCACTCGCAGCGGTGGGACGAATGGCACTGACAAATTACATCGGACAAAGTGTGATTTGCAGTTTTCTCTTTTATGGACATGGGTTAGGTTGGTTTGGGCAATTTGAACGAGTTGAATTGTTAGGAGTTGTGGGTTGTATCTGGATTTTTCAAATCATTTTCAGCCTGATTTGGCTTCGTTTTTTCCGATTTGGACCACTTGAATGGGCGTGGCGAAGCGCGACGTACTTAAAGTTTCAACCATTGTTGGTATCATCTCATTCGTGAGTAGTTCATTCTCAAATTTGTGTAGTGATTTTTATGTGAATCAGAAGATTTCGCTCTGCGTTGACTTGCCTAAGGTCAAGGAGACAGCTTCTGATTTGTTTGATCGGATTCGCAAGGAACTACCAGAATTTGATCGGCTTCGTCCTTTTGAAAACGAACTTGCAATGGAATCCTCTGAAGTTGATGGGAGGTATCAATGGGTCGGTCTGCGGCCGAGATCTATCGGCTCTGGTAGCGTAAACCCAGTGCAAATTGAAGATGCATATCACCTCCACCGATTGTTACTTGAGTTGATGCCATACTATCTTTCTGTAACGCCTCTTAATATTGAATACATCGAATTGGTTTTTGGTTTTGATTTGCCAGCAAGGGAAAATCGAAATGAAGTTGTGATGCGTTCGCTGATGGGAAACACGCCATTTGCATCACTCGTTGACATTGAAGGAGAACCTCTACTAGATGTTCAGCCGCGGCTTGGTTTTGCCCTAAATGAATCATGTGATTTACAAGCATTCATCGAAGTGAAGACGAGAACTTCTGCAGCTGAAGCGGCGAGCCAGTTTTACCAAGATGAACCAATCAGTGTATTTTTAACTGTTCGCCGGAATGGCCCACTGAACAACGAAGAAGAGTTTATTAACACCTTCGGGACTCTTGCAGGGCACATTGAGCACATTGCAGAACACCGCGTGATTCCCGATGTTGTCGTTCCGTTGCACCAAGCAATTGGAATTTAAATAAGTTACCTACGAGGTAACTTATTTATTGAAACATCCCAAGCACTTTGCTTGGTTGTTCACTGTTGCCCGTAAGGCAACTTAGCCGCGCCGCTTCGCAAAGCGCAAGAATTCTAGGTGCGTCTGCTGTGTGTTCGGTTTGTTGCTCAGAAAAACCAGCTGCGATCAGAGAAGCAAGTGATACATCGCCATCATCGACTTTCACCGAATGGTCAATGCTTAACACAAGAACTTCCCGCTTCCATGACGATTGGTCACTGAGAAACAACGTTGCACACCTCTGATCCCCAAAACGCAACTGCACAGTCATGTGTCCACGCAAATTATTTGGTTCATCTGGAATGTCGCCACCACTATGAAAGGCGTGGACAAGATCTGGTGTGCCGATGTAGTG
>JABHZL010000115.1 GCA_018656645.1 Phycisphaerae bacterium | reverse complement strand
TGCAACCATCGTCTTTGTCGTCTCTGGAGAACGCCAACCACATCCGATTGCAATTGGGACGGCTTTTCGAGTTCCAGATTGAATGTCAAGACCTAGCGCATCTATCAACTGCAGGAGTTCCAATGTCGCATCGTCTTTCGTTGAAAACTCTGCCATTCTTGCTTTTTCGTCAAGCACAACGAAAGTGTCTGATGAAACTGAACCATGTGTTCCTTCAGCTCGCTCTAATTCTTCAACGATAAGCCTATACGCCAATTCTCCGTTGTCCTTGTCATATAAAAGTACTCGAGCCAAGATCGCGATGTCTTCAAGGAATACTGTCAACCAAACTGTGCCATCACTTGTAATTGCCACTGATCCAGAAATTTCACCTTCTGGTTCTTCATTTTTTGAAACTCCTGCACTAGCACAAATTGGACATCGATCGTGTGTTGTTTTTTCTATTTTCATTTTAATCATACTCATGTTGTCATTCATTATTGTTTGTTTGTTTCTCACCCTGCTTCTAAACTCCCCGTGCCTCGCAAATGTCATTGCGAAGCAAGGGGAGCCTGCGACCAAAAACATAGCCGCAACAAAGAAGAGGAGGACTAAAGATTGTTGATCAATCATTCGTTGGAACCCTTAATGCGGTAGTTCAATCGTTGTCAATAGAATGTCTTCAACAAAGAAATCAACGAATTCATTTGACTCATCTACAACAGCAACCCAGCGAGATTCATTCATTGCTGTATTCATCTCAAGTAATCCGAATTCAACGAGGTAACCAAAAACATCACAAGCATCACCAGAGACTTCTAGATTAATGAGGTCTGCTGAACCTTCAATACCGTCAGGAAAGATAAACAAATTTCTATGAAGCGATGGCCACCGTTCAATATCCCAAAATGGCAAAACCATATCTCCAGTACCTGACAGAGAAATTGATATTTCTGCCATTGAAGGATCAATTACTTCATCCAACATTGGTGTAATGTGCCCTGTACCTTTTGTTTCAATTATTGAACTCATCCGATTACCATCTAGACCACCGTTGTTATTCGTTTTAAATAGTCGTTCAAATTTTTCCCAACTAGGATCGTCAAGTTGATATAGTTGGCCAGATTCTGGATCAACTACTCCACCAAAACTTGGGTAATAATTGTATTGCTTTCCATCAAATACAAACCCTTTTGGTTTCAGCACATCGAGATCAAGATTTTCTGGTACTCCGATTGGGTATAATTGCACATCAATCGTGATTCTCATCAATGGATTTTCAAAAACGCCATGAATTGTTCCCCCGTTCTGACAAGCTGGGAGAACACACACTGAGGTCATCAGACACAAGCCCATTACCATGCTTTTCCATGCAAACATAATCGATTCCTTCATTTGTGCAACATGCACATTATGTTGTAACTCTTTTTTAAGTCACAACTTACACTGCCACCACAAGCCGACCACCGGCTTGCATGTCGGTTTTGTAACCCACAAATTGACCAACACTGCAAATAGTTACCACAATTCTGATCAACGCCTTTTGGCGTAGCAACGCCAAAAAAAACTTTCAAGAAAAAAGGCGATTTTTCGGCGGAATGGGAAAATCTTCGTGTAGCGTTCTCAATTGCTGGGGTTGGTGGTGGACTGCACTTTGAGTGCAATAGTCATCGCGGATGACAAAATCAGCCCAATCGAAACTTGATCAAAGAGAAGATCAGGAGAGAACAATGACAGAAATCGGAATCAAATTACGGAAGAGTCGGCTCGAACAGCTGCTTGAATTAGCGCAAACTTATCGCGGAAAAACACGCCGTGAACTTGCACAACTGTTAGGACGTGACCCGACAAAACTTGTGCCAGCAAGTGGTTCACCAAAAATCGAACTTGTTATGTTTATTGCAGAGATGCTCGATTGGACGGTTGACGAAGTTGCAAAATGGCTTTGTGAAGGTGAAGAAAAAGTCGTGAAAAAGCATCCAAGAACTTCTTTTGAAAAACTTGATGAAAAATCAAAGCAATTCCATAGAAGTGGAGAATACAAGAAAATGATTGAAACTTCGCAAACTTCGCTGCGTGTTGCGAAGACCAGTGAGGAAAGAGCAAGGTCGTTCAACCGACTTGCGGGTGGATATGATGGACTTGGACGATTCAGCAAGGTGTTAAGTTCAGCACAAGCAGGATTGCGTGAACATCCAATCTCTACAAGTCTTCGGTTACTTTTGCAAACGACTGCTGCAAACGCGCATTACACCCTTTGGGAGCTTGATGAAGCGCAAGGGATGGCACAACGTGTTGTCGATGTGTACAAAGAGTTTGCCCCAAAAACAAATAGAGACCTTGTTGCCCAAGCACATGCTTGGTTTGTACTTGGACAATCTCAACGACGAATGCTTGACATTGACCCTGAAAATGCAGTTTGCCATGCAGAAAGTTCACGCAGATCATTAAGCAATGCTGCTGACCTTTATGAATCGGTTGCACGTAATGTTCATGATTCTTTTGGTGGAATTGCAAATACGTGCCGTGGCGGTCTAATAGAAGTTGATGTTATTCTTGGACGACATGATGCAAGAGAAGCATTGGCACGAATTGTTGACGGGCTTACTCCGGTAGTTGATGTCAATAAAATTAAAAAAGGCGACTGGCTTGAGAGTTATGGTTGGTGGTGTATCTTTGGTTGCAACATCGTTCTTCGTCATATCTCTGATGAAAAAGATCTACAACGATACATGGCGTTATTTACGAACAAAGCTGATGAAATTGCCGATCGTCTCGATCATTGGGCAATGCGAGAACGAGTTTTCTCTATGCAATTCGAAGGAAGAAACCGACTAATTGGATGGACAGGTCAAGACATTCCTGTTGTCATAGATAGAGATGACATCCGTCTTATCACAGGAACAATGGGGCGTTTTCCACAATTCAAAGAAACTGGCTGGTCACTTTTGAATACCGGCAATGTTGTAGAAGAATCGTGAGGAGGTTCAGCATGACAACAATGAAATTTATTTTTATCTCAATTATAGCGATTGTATTTATCAGTTCTGAAACAAGAGCAGATATTGCGGATCCAGATATTGGAAATGAAAACACAATAAAACTTACACTTTTTGGTCACACTGGCCAAGACCCTGCACCAAAACGCGATTCCGCAATGTGGGGCGGACCTGTTTGGACAAACGAAAAATTCACAAAGAACCCAATGCCAACTAAAGAAGATTTATTCTCACTTACATACTTTGAAAAAAAGGATAATACTGGTAATTTTCCAAATATAAAATCTGATTGGTCTACACATGTGGAGCTTCCAAAGAGCGTACTTAATGACTCTGCATTATCTAGTCCGCCCCTGAACGGTTCTATTCCAGCTCCCCCAGCATCCGTTCTGTTCGCTCTTGGATTTTTGAAAAAACGTCGCAGAGTCGAATAACCCTCTTGCAGGGCACAGCCAAAAACTGTGCCCTGCAATTTTACGGAGTAGAGATGCAAAGGCTGCTACGCTATACAGATGCCAGTTAAATACACAAAAGTTCACAGATTGATGCAAATCATTACACTTGTTCAAACACAACGAGGTTGGACTGCAGAAGCACTCGCAAAGGAATTCAATACCGCAGAGCGAACTATCTTTCGCGACATCAAACAAATTAAGGAACTTGGCATTCCAATTGAAACTGATGGAGGAAGTAAGGGGTACACAATTAACGGTACTTACTTTATGCCCCCCGTGAGGTTGACCATTGAAGAAGCACTAGCCATGTCAGCACTTTGCGAAACTTTAGCAGACAGTGGTGCAATCCCATTTATTCGACCTGCATCAATGGCTATTCATAAAATCCAATCCCAGTTACCGCTCGCTGTTCGTGAAGAACTCACTGAACGTCTGCAAACAATGCAGTTGCGGACTACGCCAACAATGGATGAAGAGGGATATGGTGACATTTATGACACCGCGCAACGCGCACTTCTCAAGAAAAAGATAATCGAATGTAAGTATGAGAGTATTGGTAGCGGAAATGATGATGAAGTTTTCTTGTTTCACCCTTACGCTTTATTCTTTGGTAAAAGAGCGTGGTACATTGTTGGTTTCCATGAAAACAGAGATGCTATTCGGACGCTTAAACTTAGCCGGTTTTTAAAAATGGAAATAACAAATCACTCTACAGAAGTCCCCCCTTCATTTACACTTGAAAAACATCTCGGTAATGCGTGGCAAATGATTCCTGGACCAAAAGATTTTGAGGTTGAAATTAAGTTCGACCATCCATTTTCATTCACCATCAGCGATACACAATGGCATGCCACACAGGACATTGAATGGCACGATGATGAATCATGCACCTTTAGGTGTACTGTTTCTGGACTTGATGAAATTGTCTGGTGGATTCTTGGGATGGGACCAAGTTGCAAAGTAATAAAACCACCAGAACTGGTAGATAAAGTTTCGTCACTTACAAAAGAGATGGCTGAACGATACGCATAAGGGTTACTCTCTGAAACCCGTTACTTTTTTATGAGATCGGGGGACACTCTTCATTGACTGCAACTTGTATGTCAAATTCAGTGTTCGCGTTCGAGCACAGCAACAAAAAAACCTGTCGTGTTCTTGTCTGGAACAATGCGAATTGCGCCGCTTAGATCATGTACAAACTTTTTTCCCTTCCACTCTGTAAGTGATGTTCTTGAAGAAGTTGGTACCAGTTCTTTTGGAAACGGCAGAACTTTTGCCGCAATAGAATGACGTGTTAGTACACGATCCAAAACACATTCGTTTTCTTCTGGGGCAAACGTGCACGTGGAGTACACTACCTTTCCTCCAACTTTAACGCATCGAAGTGCAGCTATTAACAACTGCTCTTGTAATTTTGCAAGCCGCCGAATTGCCTGAACATTCCACTTTTCTATGCGAATTGGCCTATCCAATCTAAATCGCCCTTCCCCGCTACATGGGACATCCACAAGAACACGGTCGAAACAATCTGCATGTGATTTGCCCAACCTCTCTCCACTTCCGCATAGAACTTCAACGTTTATCACATTTTGCCACTGTAAAATTTCTCTCAACCGATACAGTCTTTTTTTGCTTCGATCATTCGCTACCATGATTCCGGTATTGTTTAGTGCTGCTGCTAGCTGAGATGTTTTACTTCCAGGCGCTGCGCACATATCAAGCACACTCATACCCTCTTTGAGTTGCATCGCGTGTGCAGCAGCCATGCTTGATGCTGCTTGGATGTAGATCCACCCATCTTTAGCACATCGAAGTGCTTGTAAATCACGAATTGTTCCGCTCTCTAACTTATACCCTAGTGGGCACCATGGGATTGATGAAACAACTAACCCGGCAGATTCAATTTCTTCTAACACTTCCTCGATCGTTGAGCGAAGCGTGTTCACTCGAAATACAACTGGTTTAGGTTGAGAGAAACTTCGCAATGTAGCAAGGTAATCTTCACTATTTAAAATGAGACGAAATCGCTCTATCGCTTCAGCGGGTAATAACTCTTCCACTTGCTGAATGGCGTGCTCTACATTGTCCTTCAATTCATCCATTTGAGAAGATGAAGTGTAAGGGCATCCAATCATAATTGTCTAATCTAGGGGCAAGTACTCACGCAACGATGTTGAGAATAGCGATGTCATGATCGAGATCGCCATTAAGTAAATTGACGTCACACCTCAGTTGTCGCAATGATGCAAGTTCATCCTGTTGCACTTTCTCTCTCAGACTCAATGGCATCACAGACCCTCTACTGCGGCGTTCTTGTGGATCTTGTGGGGAATGACCAACGCGCCTTGATGCTGCCAACCTACTTGCAATAGAGAGTCCTCTAGAAGCAGATTGATGCCCAATGACTTTCGTGTCTATTGTTCTGATGACCATGGTTTACTCCTTCTGTGCTTCACGTTCCATGAAACTATTTGACATTTCAGATATTTCACGCATTTGCACTTTGAAGGGCTCTCCACCATGGAACCCCTTCCGGTGCCTGAGTAGTATCGGGGAGTGCCCTGACACCATTATGTCACCCCTTGATAGGGTTTTGTTCGGGTTTTCTCTACATAGGAGTTTTTGAGCGAATAATGGATATTTTTCTGCATGCAGATCTTCGTTGAGATCTACAAAACATCCTGCTATCGCTTGACGTCTGGATTTTAGACAGAGAGACTCGGCTGCAACCGAGCTGATTAAGAGTCAGCTGCCTTCCTTACTTCCCTGTCTATTATTGCCAAACGATGGTTTTCCACCAACCCAAACTTTACTTGCATCGACAATGAATAGCCCTTTATCGTTTATGTCAACGACATTACCTGCGACAACTACATATTTTAAAGTTTCAAGCCCATGGCTGCCTTCAATTGAAAAAGAATATGGCTCGCCTTTTTCATCCATAAAACGAATTGTGCCTAGTCCCTGTGTACGAAGTGCTGGATCTTCACAACAATAGTCTTCGGGTGTAGCACAATGTTCTTCTTCACCCATGAGTTCACACGAAATAAGTGACGGGTCTGCAACTATCATCATCGAGAGTGTTTTTACAAATGAAGCATCTTTTCGACCACCGATTCGAGCAAGAAATGTAACCTCATCACCTTTCTTTGCAGTCTTCTTTACTTCAACAAGATCTTTAACATCGTTTGGGCG
This sequence comes from Phycisphaerae bacterium, assembly GCA_018656645.1. Classification (GTDB taxonomy): domain Bacteria; phylum Planctomycetota; class Phycisphaerae; order Phycisphaerales; family SM1A02. The sequence goes on along the minus strand of JABHZL010000115.1, from coordinate 28,228 downwards.
AGTTTCTGTAAAGAAAGAACTAGGTAATTCTAGGGAGGCAGTTGTTGGCTGTACGTTGCTTTCTTCTTTTCCGCCACATGCACTGAGTGTGGCTACTAATAAAATTGTGAATATTTGTTTCATTTGAGTTCCTTATTATTCTGATGCGCGAAGCGCTTCTGGGATTGGTAAACGTAAACAGCGAATGGCTGGGGCAATTGCGCCAATAATACCTAGCATCAAACCAGATCCGATGCCAAGTGTAACAACTTTGGGAGTCATAAACAAAGTAAATATTCCCATTGAAAACCGCATTGTAAAACCATCGAGGACAAGCATCGAAATCATACATGCAATGATGGCGCCAATAGATGCAGAAAGAATTGATTCTTGAACTAACGAGAGAGCTATGGCGCTCCGTTTATAACCAAGTGTTTGCAGCGTCCCGACTTCTCTAACACGGCTTGCAAACGCAGCGTATGTTGAATTAAATCCCCCAAGCATGCCGCCAACAGCAATCATGATGCATGTCATCACTACCATCATTTCGATTGGCTTATAAAATTGTGAAAGGGCTGCAAAATATTCGTTTTCCGAAATTGCAGCAAGCTCTAAATCAATTCGGCTCGCTGCAAATACGTCTAGATCACTGGCTTTCGCTTGGTCAAGAGACACAATGATGCACGAGAGCGTATCGCGTTGGGTTGTTATTTGGAGGTCGATAAGCGACGCCCATATTTCTCCCTCAGCAATGCCACCGCCAGCTTCGAGTACACCTGAAATGGTGTACGCATCATCATCAAGCATAACTTTTTTACCAACTGCATCTACTGCTTCATTGTAGCCAAGCGTTTGTGCTGCAAGTTTGCCAACTAAAAGTTCATTTCGACCGTTGCGAGGTGCATGACCTGTAGTAATACTCACCTGATCGTGTACGAGGAAAGCCTCTGGTCGTATGCCACGAATAAGTATAAGCCTATCTTCACCATCAACGAGAATTGGCATTTGGACATGGATTTCGGACGAAATGCCTTCGACTCCTGCACGAGAACGAAACCCATCGATACTTCCTGCAACAATGCCTGCGGTATCCATACCGACCTCACTTCGTTCAACGCTTTCCACACTGCCAGCGCCTAAAAGCATAATATTATTATTCGAACCACTAACATCTAAAGTAGCCTGCATACCTACCATGAAACTGCCGGCAATCATGACAAGAAGAACAACCAGTCCACTTCCAAAGACCGTAAGGAGTAAACGAACCGGGGAGCGGCCGAGATTTCGAGTTGCATATTCAAAGGGTAATATTTTCATTGATTATCTTTCTTACACAGCCCTAAAACAGGATGCGATGTCTGTTCGAGCAAGACGGAGTGCAGGAATCATTGCTGCAAACATGCCAAGTGCAAGAGCAAGTGCAACCCCTACGATGGCAGCAGTTGGATCACTTGCGATTTCTATGTTTACGCCTTCCATCGTCATAGTGAATTGACCTAGTTGCACAGCCACGAACGCTGCGATACCACCAATAATGCCACCTGCTAATGCAATGAACGCACCCTCTAGAAGCACCATCCAGCCAATTAACCAACCCGTGTATCCCAGTGTCTGTAATACGGCGTGGTCGCGAACCCTATCACGCATGGCGAGTACAACTGCGTTTGCAACTAATGCGAATACAGCGGCAAGTGCGCCCCATGCAAGGAGCCCGGCAACTTCAGAAAGTTGCACAATATCGCGAGCAGCTCGACCAACGAATGCCTTTTCTGGAAATGTTGAGGTTGGATGCTCATCATGTGCAAATGTTTTATCAATAGAGGATGCAATACGATCTAGTTCATTTGGATTATTAACTTGTACATTGAATTGCGTCACAATTGTTCCTGTTCCCCCTTTACGAGCAGCTTCCTGAAGGAACGGTAGTTGTACTAGAGCAACATTTTTATCTTGTGATTGGTCCGTTTCTTGGATGCCTGCAACAAATACTTCAATACCCGCTGCAGAAAATCGGTCACCAACTTTTATACCACGTCGTTTTGCAAGGCCAGAACCGACAATTGCTGCATCACTACGTCTTTCCCACGCCTCAATGGAACCATCAACAATGACGCCGTCCTTAGCCAAGGCGTGCTTAATTGATTCACGTGGGACACCACGAAACGTCACAACATCTAGTGATGCGCCGCAATTAGAAACATGAACCTTTATTGGAACAACACTTACTACACCATCTATTTGTTCAATACGATCTTCATAATATTGAGGTAGGCGACTTGAGAAAGGACAATATCGATTTTCTCGATAGACAACCAATGTTGTATCGTTAGCAGTAATTTCGGTTGCGGCTTTCACGCCAGTCCGCATAGATTCAACCATGATAAAGAGAAACATTGCAACAGCAATCCCGCCAAGTGTCAAACTTGTCCGAATTGGCGATCGTTTGATCTGTTTTAAAACAGTTGAGATAACTCGAATCATTCTCATGTTTTCACCTGCTCTATGAGTTGACCTTTTTCAAGATGCAATACGGTATTTGCCCAATCAGTCGTTCGGGGATCATGCGTCACCATGACTATTGTTTGCCCTTGATTTGTTTGTAACTCTTTGAGCAAATCCATAATCGAAGTACCTGTCTCAAGGTCGAGGTCACCTGTTGGTTCGTCAGCAAGCAAGATGGTTGGGTTAGTCACAATAGCTCGTGCAATCGCAACTCGTTGCTCTTGCCCACCGGAAAGTTGGCGAGGGTAATGTTCGTGCCGATCACTAATCCCAACAACATCAAGAGCGTGTGAAACTCGTTGGTGCCGCTCCTTCCTCGAGAGAGAATGCAATAGAAGTGGGAGTTCCACATTTTCGTAAGCAGTAAGGACAGGTATGAGGTTATACAGTTGGAAGATATAACCAATATGTTCTGATCGCCACTGAGCTAATTTATTTCGCCCAAGCGTGTGAATAGGAGTGCCTTCTATGGTAAGTTCACCCTCACTAGGACGGTCGATGCCGGCAATTAAATTCAACAACGTTGTTTTACCAGAACCAGAGGGACCCATAAGTGCAACAAACGAACTTCGGTCGATGGTGAGGTTCAAATTTTTCAATGGTGTGATTTGTTCTGTACCACGGTAATAATGTTTTGTTACATTTTTACATTCAATGAGAGTCATTCTATTGACCTCCTAAAATTTGAACGACATCGCCTTGTTTAAAGTTGATATCGCTTGTAATGATTCGATCGCCAGTTGAAAGACCTGATAAAACTTCAATCCAGCCATCGAATTCTTGTTCACCAAGGACGAGTGTCGCAAGTTGTGCATTCCCAATTCCTTTGTGTATGTCAGCAACAACCCACACAGCAGGATTTGCAATATTTGCAATCGCAGATTTTGGAATAAAAACATGTTGCTCTGTCCATGTTTCATTATCATCTGCTTCTCTTGTTGGTTGTAGGATTTTGACTCGAGCAAGCATATCAGGCTTGAGAAGTGGAGACGGATTTATTATTTTCACTTTTGCCTCAACAGTATTTTTCTGTTGATCTGCACGATGAACGAATCGTAATACTTCACCTTCAAATAATATGTTGGGTAAGACATCAACAATAATTTGAGCAGGATGCCCAACACCAACGCGGGAGGCGTCAGACAACGGAACATCAGCCCGAACTTGCAATTGCGTTGGGTCATACAAATGCAAGATGTGTGTGGAGTGCTCACTACCACCAAAACGAATTACGGATCCAGGTGATGCAAGAAGTTCCATGACAACTCCATCGATTGGTGATTGAACAACACATCGATCAAGAGCAAGCTGGGCTGCTTCCTTTGCCGTGCTTGCTTCGAGTAATGACGCTTGAGCGATAGCTATATTTGCTTCTCCTGCCATCTGTCGATGTCGAAGTCGTTCAACTGGTCCTTGGGCAAGTGCGCCAGATTCTGCAAGCGGTTTTTTTCGTTTGTATTCATCGGCAAGTTCTAGCATCTCTGCATTTGCTGCCTTGAGTTTGCCAATCCAAAGCGACTCGGTTGCTTCAGCTGCCTTTAATACCAATTTATTATCGTCAGAAATAAGTTTCGCAACTGGTTGTCCTTTTTCAACTACATCACCCTCAAGAACAAGTATAGATTCAATGATGCCCTCAGTAAGAGCTCCAGCAAAGATAGAAAATGGCTCTGCTTCTACCCAACCTGGTGCTTGCACAATTGATCCCTGCTCTGCTGTTGTTGATTGCGGAGTGCTGGTTTCGACATTCCTCATCACAACTGTGACTGCTTCAACCGTTATGACAGGTCGGATTGATTCCCAGCTTGCATAGATAAGTATGCATACGGTTGTCAAGATGATTGCAAGAGGAATACCCAGTCGAGTGACAAATTGTTTTTTTGGTTGTGGAATTTTTTGTGTGTTCATTGTGTTATATCTCGAAAAGTACCACCTACAGCGAGTTCAAGATTAAATCGTGTTGTGGCAAGTGTAAGTTTGTCTTCAATAGCAAGGATGTTTGCATCTAGAACTTCTTGCTGAAAATTGATAAGTGAGAGTGGATGGAGTTCCCCACGATGAAACATCTCATTTGCACGACGAAGTCTCATATTTGTTGTTGCAATGATCGCAGGATCTATCACTTCAGATTGCTCTTGAACTGTTAAGTATTGTTCAAGTGTTGAGCGAACTTCATACTGCACTGTTCGAAGGGCATCGATGTAATTCAATTCTGCTTGTTTGAGTTTTGAATCTGCAATTGCCTCCTTTGCATCACCATCTAGCGCAATCGTCACTGAACCACCACCCATAATTGCTTGTCGATCGACAAAGTTTTCATTGAAACCAATCGTTCCCGAGAGAAGCGGTGGATTAGCAAGACCAAGTTCAGCTGACATCTGCTGAACAACAGCGCGTTTCGTTGCTAAATCTAGTCGATTTTTAATAGCTAGTTCAAGCAGGGTTCGTTCATCGAAATCGGCCGGCTGGGCACTAAAATCGTTAGGAATAATCGAAACCAACTCAATGTAATCAGGGCAGCCCATCACTTCAAGTAACTTCAATTTTGAAAGTTTCAGTGTCTTTATTTTCGAGAGCAAGAGGTGTTTGTTTTTTTCTAATGCAAGTGTAACTTCGTCAATTTCATCTAAAGAGGCTTCGCCAGCGGAAACAAGTTCTGAAGTTATTTCAAGTGCTTTGTTTGAAAGCGATACACTCGATTCAACAGCTTGAACATGGAGCATATCCTTTGAAACTTCAGCGTGGGCAGTGCGAACTTCGGCAACAATAATCACTGTGCGGTTTGCCGCAGTTAGTATGGCTTGTTGCAAAGTTTGCTCGGAAGCGGCAATTCGATCTGGTCTTGTCCATAACCAACTCAAACCCTGCATGCCTTGCATGATGATTGGCGCACCTGATAATCCATCAATTGCTACTCCAAAAGCGCCAGAGAATGTTGGGTTAGCTGGCAACTCAGCTTGTGCAATTTCAGCGCGTCGCTGAACGATGATTGCCATGTCGCGTTGCAAAAGTGCGTCGTGCATGATTGCATACGAGATAGCGGCATCGACGGACAGTGGCTCGCTTGGGTTCCAGACGAGCGACTCATCGATCAGCACTGGTAAACGGGTAGTTGCAAGCATGGTTGCTGACTTCACATCTTTGGTGGCGTCAATAGATGATGCGCAGCTAGCTAAAAATGTCGCAATAATGAATTGAATTGTTATTTGCAGAGTAGTTCTGCTCGAATGTAGTACCATTTAAAAGTCCTTTACACATAGACATCAACAATCACAGCCAAATAGCTGTGAGCGAAAGTAATGTTATGTGGTTTAGACTTGGAGAATGACTACACCGCGCATGGAAGGCGCGCTGCTGTACCCAAGAATATGTGGGTCATATTTAGGAGGGCCGTGTATTGCATAGGCAACATGCCGATCTACTCCAAAAATATTTATTGTAAAGAATAGAGTTGGAGCATCAACACCAATCAAATCAATTGGTGGGGTCCAATTTTGCGTAAGGATTATGCCTACCGTAGTACAACTACATTCTTCGCAACAGGGTTCGTTTTCTGAATCCTCTTCGGGGGCTGGTTGCTTTTGACAACAAGACGGTGTCTGCTGATTGCATGAATTTGTCTCAGCAATTTTAACAGTACAACATGAAGTAGTTGAACCGGTTGCAGATTTGACAATGCAACAACAAATTGACATAGTAACTGTAAGCACTATGGCAATCATGTTCGTTAAGATGCTGTGTCGTTTATACATCAAGTTCTTTAGTATACCTTTAACGACACTTTGAGCAAGAATATTACGTTTATTTGTAATAAAAACATATCAGTCCAATAATAAGATCAAAATCGCCCTTTGCAATAGCTTTGCTATTACATTAATTTTCGTTTTTTCTTCGCCCATAGTTAGCAGAGAACACTCTGCTGTCAATCACTGGTTTAGAATGCCCTGTGCAAGACTCGATCCGTTGGGCGGCAAAGAGCCGACCAGTGGACAGAAGGATTGGCGGGGTTTGCCTTGCAAATCACGCAGTCGTAGCCTTGCTACGGCACACAGGGTATGTAGAAAAAAAGGCAAGCCCTTGGTTTCCCTTTTTTTTAGAATGCCCTGTGCAAGACTCGAACTTGCGACCCGCTGATTAAGAGTCAGCTGCTCTGCCAACTGAGCTAACAGGGCGAAGAATGGAGTGTACTGCAATTATGCAGTAGAAGCCATCACTTCCAATGCCTTTTGCGTCGCCTCGGAGATAATTTGAACCGCTTGCGACAACTCTTCATGTGTTGTCGTCCTTGCAAAACTAAAACGAACAGTGCCCCACTCTCCATCTTGATCACCAAGTGCAGCAATGACAGCAGATTCTTTGAACGCGCCGCTAGAACATGCTGAACCAGAAGATGCGTACACGCCTCGCTCTGAGAGCATGAGTAATAAAAGTTCACCTTTAATCTCAGGAAATGCAACAGACGATGTTGTCCATGCGCGAGGTGCACCACTTGAATTAATTTTTATTTGTGGAATAGTCTCTTTTAGTTGCATTTCAAAATCGTCACGCAACTTAATCATTAAATCAACATTTGCTTTATTCAACCATGATAAGGCGGCTTCGGAGGCAACACCAAAACCAGCAATTGCTGGAACATTTTCAGTTCCCCCCCTACGTCTACGTTCTTGTGGACCGCCTAATACAAGTGGTGAAATTACAATACCTTCTTTTGTGTAAATTGCACCAATCCCCTTTGGACCGTGGAATTTATGCGATGCAAACGATAGGAAATCGATTTGTACATCGCGCACATCTACTGGCATCTTAGCAACCCACTGCGTTCCATCAGAATGAAGAAGAACGTCGTATTTTTTGCAAAGAAGACTTGCCTTTTCAATTGGTTCAATGACACCGGTTTCGTTGTTACACCACATTAACGACACAACGGCTATTTCGTTCGCTCGATCTTGCAACAAAGTTTCAAGTTCTTGCATGGACATTACTCCATGTTCGTCATTGTTTATTCGAATAACTTCAATACCTCGATCACACAATGCGTCAGCCATTTCTGCAACAGCCGCATGTTCAATTTGGCTTGTGATGATGAGTTTTCGATCAGGTCGCTCTTGGCAAGCAGAATGAAGTGCGAGATTCGCTGCTTCAGTCCCGCCCGAAGTAAAGGTAATTTCAGATGGATTCGCGTTGATCAATTTTGCAACTTGCTCTCTTGCTAAATCGACAAGTTGACGAGCTTCTTGTCCAATTCGATGAATGCTTGATGGATTTCCCCACTGCTGAGACATTGTAGATTGCATAATTTCGTTGACTGCTTCTAGCGGTCTCGTCGTAGCATTATTATCAAGATAAATACTTGTAGTCATAGTTGAGAAATCATACCGATGGTTGCGATTCTATGGATGGAATTCGGCGGCAAATTATCCAAGCAAAAAACGCGATGATTCCGCAGAGTACAAAAATCCACTGCGGATGATCACCAAAAAGTGGTCTTGCCATCCAATAGCCTAAAGAACCCGCGCCCATGAACAAGAAAGATAGTGCATTACAGGAAGCGAGGACCCTTCCTCGATGATCAGATGCTGGAAGTAATTGCATAAATGATTGAAGAGGAACTGCATACAGACCAGCAGTAAAGCCAAGACCAAACATACAGATCAGCATCCATAAATATGAGGGTGAAATGATCCCAGCTAAACATAATATGCAAGCCATTGAAAGAGCGCCGAATCTCGAAACATCAATTCGTATCTTATTTTTCGAAATGAACCCAGCAAATAACGAACCACATCCAACAGCAACACCGAGGATTGCCAAAATATAAGAAATGTACGCATCGCTTACTTGTAATAGATCACCAAGTTCAGTTACAACAAGGAGTGCAAGTGTTGCGACAAGATAGAAAACGGCCCACGCAATTGCACCGGGAATGAGTGGAGATCCCCAAGCCCATTTTGCCGTTTTGATATACGTAGCGACTGGATTTAGATCTATTTTGGCCGTTACACTCATTGGTGGCAAAGTTGGTAAGAAGAAAATTGCGATCAACCCAATTATCGCAACCAAAGATAGTGCCATGCCCGGAATCCAAAGAGACCAGTCGGCATTCTTTTCAGACAATCCGTCACTAACAAATCCTGCGACAAGCATGCCAGTAATTACAGCAATATTTGTCGTCATGTTCAAGATACCGTTTGCTCGACTCACTCGATCTTCTCTAGCAATCTCTGGAATCATGCCATATTTTGCAGGGCTAAAAAATGTGGATTGCGTCGCAAGTAAAACCATTGCAGAAATAGTGAGCCATAAATTATTCGTTAAGAATCCAATACCAGCTGCAAGTGCAAGAGGGAGTTCGGCAGCTTTCATCCAAATAGCAACTGTTTTTTTAGAATATCTATCCGAAAGTGGACCAGCCCAACCAGAGAAAAGAATAAATGGAACAAATAAACAAAGTGCAACGAGCCCTTGCCCCCCTTCTCCTAAATTCCCTCCCCACATTCCTCGAACAACTGCGAAACTCAGCAATGTCTTAAGGATATTGTCATTTGCCGCTCCCATGAACTGTGCGATAAGCAAGGCGGTCAAACCACGTTTTTTCCCAGTGTTTGTGATATTGTTTTTCTTACCTTGCACAGTTGTACGATACTGTATAAAAAACTACCTCGTAGGTAGTTTGCAAAGTTAATATTGTTACTCCAGGCGATATGTTTGGTACCGCAGAAAGAAAACGCAACAAGGCACGACGCTCTAGCGCCGCACCTTGTATGCAAAAAGTGATTACGAAGGTACTAGTCGATATCCATAGGAGCTTCAATGCTTGCTTCGTCTGGCACTTCGATTTCGACACAGTTTGGATCATCTTCCCCAACACCTCGAGCGACCAAGACTTTTGCTTTAATCTCTTCGAAAACTTCTGGGTTTTCTGCAAGGAACTGCTTTGAATTTTCACGTCCTTGCCCTAATCGCGTCTCACCGTAACTGAACCATGAGCCACTCTTTGCAATGATCTCATCTTCAACAGCAAGGTCAATCAGGTCACCAGTAATACTGATGCCTTCGTTAAACATAATGTCAAACTCAGCATTGCGGAAAGGTGGCGCTGTTTTATTTTTTACAACGCGGGCTCTAACGCGATTACCAATTGGTGTATCGCCATCTTTAATTGAACCAATTCGACGAATATCCACTCGTATAGAAGAATAAAACTTCAAAGCACGACCACCGGGTGTTGTTTCAGGACTTCCAAACATCACGCCGATTTTTTCGCGAAGTTGGTTAATAAAAATCACCATACAATCACTCTTAGCAATTGCACCCGTTAATTTACGCAGTGCTTGACTCATCAAACGTGCTTGCAAACCAACATGTGTTGCACCCATTTCGCCTTCAATCTCAGCGCGTGGAATTAATGCAGCAACCGAGTCAATCACAACGACGTCCACAGCGTTTGAACGAACAAGCATTTCACAAATTTCTAATGCTTGCTCTCCTGTATCTGGCTGCGAGACAAGTAATGCGTCAACATCCACACCTAATTTCTTCGCCCAAACTGGGTCAAGCGCGTGTTCAGCATCAATAAATGCCGCAACACCAGTTTTTTGTGCTTGGGCAACAACGTTCAATGCCAGTGTTGTTTTACCAGAAGATTCAGGACCAAAGACTTCAACCACGCGACCCCGCGGCATGCCAGCACCGCCAAGTGCTAAGTCAAGACTGATGGCACCAGTTGAGATTGCTGGAATAGCACCGCAATCGTCGCCGCTAAGACGCATAATTGCACCAGATCCAAACGCCTTGTCAATTTGCGAGAGGGCGCGATCTAGCGCCTGCACTCTTCCCTTATCTTCCAGCGTTTTGCTTGCCATTGATACCTTCGTTAATTTTGATTTTGTTGCCATTCGACTTTTTGCCTTCCGTGGTTTTTGTGAATCGGCTTGGGTTGCCTTCGCACCTCGTGTGTTCTTTACTACTTTCGTACCTGACACCATACCGTTATTTTTTCGAGATCCTGAATTATTCGCCTTTTTTCGTTGACCATTTTTTGTTGTTGTTGCCATATCTTGTATGCTCCTTCACGATGCGGTGTTTGTTAGGTTTACGGTAGGATTGCATAATCATCGGCAAAGTCAAGCGGTGTTCGGTAGATATTCGGTATGTTTCTGCGTTTTTATCGCCTGAGGGTGACACTATGGTGTCAGTCAAGCCCGATTCTGAGCTGCTGAAGCGGTCAAACCACCCGCCCAGTTAGGAGTTGGAGGCTCCCATTCATCGACGTCAATCCCTCTAAACCACTCTATTGTTCTAGCAAGACCCTCGTGCAATTGGATCGACGGTTCCCAACCGAGGGTAGTTTTGGCGAGCGTGATATCTGGCTGTCGTTGTATTGGATCATCTTCTGGAAGAGGTTTCAGAATAATTTTTGATTCGCTCCCAACAAGTTCGATTGTTTTGCTTGCCAATTCCGAGATCGTGAACTCGTTTGGATTGCCTAAATTGATCGGACCCGTTGCCTCATCCGCATCCATCATTAGCACAAAGGCATCAATTAAATCATCAACGAAGCAAAACGATCGAGTTTGGCTTCCATCACCAAACACAGTAATGTCCTTGCCTTGCAATGCTTGCACAATAAAATTGCTAATAACACGGCCATCAAATGGATGCATGTGAGGACCATATGTATTAAAAATTCGTCCCACGCGAATATCAATGCCGTGGACGCGGTGATAATCAAACATGAGCGTTTCAGCGGCACGTTTTCCCTCGTCATAGCACGCCCTTGGACCGATTGGATTAACGTTACCTCTGTATGTTTCAGGTTGTGGATGTACCGATGGATCGCCGTACACTTCACTCGTTGATGCGTGAAAAATCCTCGCCCGATTCGCTCGTGCCATTCCAAGCGTGTGAATCGCCCCAAGCACCCCTGTTTTCATAGTTTTGATAGGGTCATGTTGATAATGACCCGGCGCAGCTGGACATGCAAGATTAAAAATCATCTCTACATTCATCTCAATTGGTTTGGTAATGTCATGCACAACCAGTTCAAAATTAGGGCAATCAAGCAAGTGCTCAATTGTTTCTTTCCTACTTGTAAAAAAATTGTCTAGACAGATCACATGGTCACCTCGATCAACCAAGCGTTGGCAGAGGTGAGACCCAAGGAAACCAGCACCGCCTGTGACTAAAATTCGCTGCGTCATACTGTGCAGGATACGCGACATTTCACTGTACAGTGTGACAAATGCGGCACGTAATTGGAACAATGACAGGTACAAGCATGGATGGCATCGACGCAGTTTCCATTTCTGTCCAAGGGTATGGATTAGAAATAAAAGCTTCTTTTCTAGAGATGGCAACTGAGCCAATTGATGACTTGCAACAACAATTACGTCACCTAGCAACAGGTACTGGTTGCGACACTGATCTCAAGGAAGCATCATTACAAGTTGGGAGAAAAACCCTACACGCAATAACGCAATTAGGAATCGATAACATCGATCTCATCGCATTACACGGTCAAACAATTTTCCATGATCCTCCAAAAAGTGTGCAACTCATCGATACCTCACCCATTGAAAATCAATTTAGTTGCACTATTCTTACTGACCCACGAGCTGCTGATTTACAACTCGGTGGACAAGGCGCTCCAATTACGCCACTAGCAGATTGGGTCATGTTTAGAGATCAAACATGCGACACTGCTGTTGTAAATCTTGGTGGTTTTTGCAACATCACCATCCTGCCAAAAAATTGTACACCCGATGATATATTGGGTTTCGATCTCTGTTGTTGCAATTTACTTTTGGATGCAATTGCAAGAGAACGCTTAGGCCTTCCATTCGATCAAAGTGGAGAACATGCAATGCAGGGGGAAGTGCATGATGCATTATGCAACAAACTCAAAAGTAAACTCCAAGAACAATACAATCAACAACGATCACTTGGATCAAACGATGATTTGGGCGCGTGGATTCTTGAACAAAGCAGCCAGACACAAACCAACGATCTGCTTGCAACAACTACAAAGGCTATCGGTTCTTTCATTCAATCTATGACGGCAAGTACTACACGAATACTTATTGCAGGCGGAGGCGTGCACAATGAGGCACTCGTAAAAGCAATAGGTATAAACGCACAAAAAACGGATACTTTTGGAGTACCTACCCAAGCAAGAGAAGCAATGGCGATGGCAATTCTCGGCACGCTTGCGACCGATGGGGTATCAATCACGCTACCCCAAATTACTGGGCGTCAAAAAACAAGTAATCTTGTTGGCTGGACTCAAGCAAGCCCGTAAAGAGGTTTCAATTTACTTTCAAGATGTCGCATCAGTGGATCGGATGAGAGGGTCTTCCCAGTTACAACTTCACACAAGTCTGCTGCGCGATATAGCCGTCCATGTTTGTGGATATTTTCATTGAGCCAACTTTTCAACGTGCCAAACTCACCACGAGCAAATTGTTCGTAAAGATCAGGATGCGCTTCTAGTGCTGTTTCAAAAAACTGAGCGCAATACAAATTACCTAGTGTGTACGTTGGGAAATAACCCATTGAAGTCATTGACCAATGAATATCTTGCAAGCAACCTTTTGTATCACTTGGTACATCTATGCCTAAATAATCGCGGTATCGTTGGTTCCAAGCATCAGGCAAATCTGCAACAGCAAGATCGCCCTTCATCATCATGCGTTCTAACTCAAAACGAATCATGATGTGCATGTTGTACGTTGCTTCATCTGCCTCGACGCGAATAAAATCTGGACGAACAATGTTTGCTCCTCCATATACATCATCAAAGGAAAGTGATGCAACTCTGTCACCGAAAAATTCGGTCATCTTGGGGTGGCACCATTTCCAGAACGCTTCGCTTCGCCCGACTTGGTTTTCCCACATTCGACTCTGTGATTCGTGAATGCCAAGTGAAACCGCCGTCCCCATTGGTGTACCTACATGTTTGTAGAGCAACCCTTGTTCATAAATACCGTGCCCAACTTCATGCATTGTTGAACCGATCGCATCATTCACATTATTTTCATGAAAGCGAGTTGTGAGCCTGACATCTTTACAGTGGGTGCCGCTACAAAATGGATGTGTTGACTCGTCAAGACGCCCAGCATCAAAATCAAAACCTATTTGCTCTGCTATCGCCCTTACAAACGCTTGTTGTTCTGCGATTGGTAACGCTACTTCATTAAATGCATTGGATGGTGTTGTACTACTTCCCATGATTGCATCGAGAAGTGTTTGCAACTTCTCGCGGAGAGGGGTAAACACTTCACTCACTGCTGCGGCCGTGCAACCCGGTTCGTAATCTTCTGCAAGTGCGTCCCAAGGTTCCCCTCCATCAGCCCAACCGTAACACTCTGCTTTTTGTTGAAGCAAGGCAACAATTTTTTCTAACCATGGTTGAAACTCTGAAAAATCATTGTTCTTTCGAGCTTCTGCCCATGCATTTTGACCGCGACTTGAAAGCTTTGCCTCTTCTTCAACGAGGGATGTTGGGAGTTTCGTTGTACGTTCATATGCGTGTCGAATCTCGCGAACGTTTGCTGCTGCATCACTTGTTGGATCACCAACAAGTTCACTATCCTCCTCACACGCACATAACCAGTCATTTATTTTCGGATCGATACACATCTCGTGGTACATTCTTGAAGTGAGTGCAATTTGATCTGCTCTAAAATCAATACCTTTCTTTGGCATCATGACTTCTTGATCCCAATGGAGTAATGAAATCGAAGTTCCAAGTAAAGTTGCATCTTTGGTTTGTTTAATCAGTTGTTCGTATTCTTTTGATGTTGTGAGAGTAGTCATGTGAGTTTCCTTTTGTAACCACATATTATAACGGACAATGGAGTTGAAAATAGAACTACCTCGTATGTCGTTTCCACTACTGACGTACTAACTCCAAGGCGCCATTCATCCACGCCGAAACTTTGCTGAGTCGATATGTTTGGTACTGCACACGCCGTAAAAAAGCGAACCGTCAAAATTGACGGTTCGCTGTAATTAGACCTTAGTTTCTGTGGTTATTCTGACTTTGAATGTTCGGCAAGGTAATCTACAACTGCCTTAGCATCCCCATCAGTACGACCTTTGGCATGATCAAGTGGAGTGAGACCATCTTTGTCCTTTGCACTCGTATCAGCACCACCCTCAACAAGCGATTTTACCTTGTCTAGGCTGACATTATTACCAGCAGCTGCAACATGTAAAGCAGTTTGGTTTGCATTATCCAAGGCATTTACATTTGCACCTGATGTAACAAGAAATGCAACACTTTCGTTTTCACCTGTTCGAACTGCATGCATAAGCGGCGTTCTGCCCTCTGCAGTGTCGTGCACTTCCATATCTGCACCAGAATCTATCAAGATGCTAATGGATTTAGTTTCACCAAAACCAGAAGCCCACAAGAGAGGTGTGTAACCCAAAACATTGTCCACTGTATTCACGTCTGCGCCTGCATCAACCAGTGCCATAACAACGTCCCCAGTACCAAATCCTGCAGCCCAAGATAATGGTGTATTCCCAAGGCTGTCGCGTGCTTGAATGTCAGCACCTGCATCGATCAACAAGGTAATCACTTCAGGGTTTTTTGACCGAGCGCCGTACATCAAAGATGTTCGTTGTACACGATCTACGCGTTCCACTTCAGCGCCAAGTTCAAGAAGACCAGTGACAGTTGCTGCGTCTCCTTCTTGGGATGCAGTACTCAAAAGCGAAACACCGCCACGGTCGACTGCGTCAAATTTGCCTTTACCATCCTTGATGTATTTTAAAACTTGATCACCACGACCAACCTTGATATAGCGAGATAATTGATCGCCGGTAAGTGGGCGTGTAGGGTCTTTCGTTGGCAGGTCATTCCCTGCACGACGGTCTTTAATGATGTCATTTAATCGTTTGCGTTGTTCAGCAGACAAACGAACGTTCGTTGTAATTTCCTTGCACTTCGGGTGGTCGAGTCGAATTGTTACCTTTGTAGTTCGTACTTCATCCCAAAATGTATCCCAATCAATCACGAGTTCTTGGGTTGCCGCAGGCTCCTCGCTAAGATTCGCAACAATCGGTGGAAGGATGGAGAGAACTTTGAATGGTTCACCATCTGTTGATGTGAGAGTTACAGTGGATGAACCATCCTCGTCAACCACGAGTGGGTCAACGTCAAGGTTTACGAATGAAACAGTTTCACCCTTAACTTCAAGGCGTAAAGGTGGGCGGCCATCGATTGTGAAAGTCACAGTCTTTGAAAGTTTTCTAGCTTTACCCTTACCATTCATTGTGATCGTAATATCCGTCGTATCGCCAGGATTCAATACAGTGTTATTTTGGAAATCGGAAGTTGTACAACCACAGCTAGCTCGAGCAGAGATGAGAGTAACCGCGTCTTCCGCTGTATTTGTCAACGTAACAACACCAATGCCCTTTTCACTTGTTGAAAATGTTCCAAGATCAAGAATCGCTGGCGATGCTTCAATCGCTTGTGGTAACAAATCTGCAGGATCAGTTTGAGGAGCCCTCGGGTCTTTTTTGTCTTTTATACCATTTGAAATTTCTGCTGGTGGTTGCGGTTTCAGTTCGGCTAGAAGAGCGTTCCCGTCAACACGTTCTGCATTAGAAGAGGGTTTAGAGTCTTCCAGTGCCTTCTTTGTTGGTGCTTTAGGAGCTACTTCAGGTGTTGGTGCAACAACTTCAGGTGCCTCGAGGTTCTTAGCGTCTGCTACTGGGGCAACCGGATCTTCCGCGGGTTTTTCGCATCCAGTAATAAAGCCAAAAAGCGAAATCGAGAGTGTCATGGTGAGTAGTGGTTTGTTCATATCCAACCTTCCGAACATAAGTAGTAAAAGGATCCAAAAAAAAGGGCAATTCCGTATTGTAGACAATCACCGCTCAGAGGCAAGCAGTGATACCGTATAACGCTAAAAACAACTGACTATTGCTCAGCAGACAAAGCGTGTATCCTTTGACGGCACAACAACCTCATTTTCTTCAAAGAGACTCCACATGACTTCAAATTCGCCATTCTCGGACCTTCCAGACCACCTTCAATGCCCACAAGTGAGGAATATCCAACCGATTCCCATGAAAAAGGAGGAGCAAGTCATCGTGGGGCTCAGAGACCCATTCCAACTCTCAAAAGAAACAATTGCTATTCCTGCGAATATTTTCGTCATTGTGCAAAAAATGAACGGTGAATCGACCGCTGAAGAAATTGCATCTGCTGCAAAAGCCCCTCCCGACCAATTCATCGAACTTCTTAAAAAACTTGACCAAGTAGGCCTCCTCTGGGGACCTACTATGGCGCAACTTGAAAGTGAAAAACTTGCCAAATTAAAAGAAGATAATACGTTTGGCATACGAACATCTGCTTCTCTTGGCAAGAACCCTGAAGCATGCAAAGAACAACTCGACTCTTGGTTCCAAGAAACGGAAGATCCAGAGTTTGAAGACTCTATTGTAGGCATTGTCGCACCACATCTCGATTACGAACGAGGTTGGCCAAATTATGCATCTGCATATTATTCATGGCAAAAAGCTGATAATCCAGATCGAGTAGTAATCCTCGGGACCAACCACTTTGGCAATGGAGACGGTGTCGTACTTTCAACAATTGGTTTTTCGACACCAATTGGCACGTGCCCAGTTGATCAACAGGTTGTTGGAAAACTTATAGATAAATTTGGTGATGGTCTCATTGCAGATATGCTTGACCATGCGGCTGAACACTCTATTGAATTGCAAATTCCTTGGATTCAACAATGTTTTGGAAATGTTCCCATTATCGCAGCACTTATTCCTAGTCCTCTTATTCCAATGATTGAAGATAATGACTGCCGAACATCTACGGAAACATTTGTAACAGCACTTCAGGAAATACTACAGGATGTTGAAGGGACAACGTACTTTGTTGCTTCTGCAGATCTCAGTCATGTTGGGCAGCAATTTGGAGAGCCACGACCCGTGGATGACCAGCGGAAATTCGATGTTGAAAAACATGACCGTGAAATGATGACAAAATTTATTCAAGGAGATGCAGACGAATTTGTTGATGCAATGAAATGGAATAACAACGCAACCCAGTGGTGTTCAATTGGAAACATGTCGGCAGTAATGCAACTTGCAAAACCAAACTCCATAGAGCTCATTGACTATCGACAATGGTGTGATGACAAAGGCGCGGCTCTTGTTTCAAGTTGTTCAATGGCTTTGATCTAATGATTTCTGTTGTCCAAAGAGTGTCTGCTGCAAGTGTAACTGTTCAAACGCCTGCGTATTTTGCTGACATTTCCTGTGGATTATGCGTGTTACTTGGGATAGAAGAAGGCGATGGCGAAGAGCAAGCATCATGGATGGCGAAAAAGCTTGCCAATCTTCGAATATTTCAAGATAATGCAGGAAAAATGAATCGATCGGTTGTCGACGTTCAAGGTGAAATACTGTTAATCAGTCAATTCACACTTGCAGGCGATAGCAGTGCTGGAAACCGTCCGAGTTTTATCACAGCAGCAAAGCCTTCAATAGCAGAACCTCTCGTTAATTTTGTTGGGAAAACACTCGTAGAAGAGCACAAAATCCCTGTGTCAAAAGGTGTTTTTGGAGCCATGATGCAAGTTACAATTGTAAATGAAGGTCCTGTCACGCTTGTGATTAATCGTGATTAAAATAGACACATGAATTTGCACCAAGCACAACTTCACTTAGAAACAAGCATCCTTATGGGAGTGGACTTCTTGCCCGTTGCAGAGAAACTTGAAACGACACCAGAAACAGATCCGTCAACACGTTTAGAGCAACTTTCTACAATACATGACGATACGTGTGAACATTGTTTACAAGCAACTGGATATACGCAAACCGTCTTCGGGATTGGCAATCCAAATGCACAGCTCATGTTTATTGGTGAAGCGCCCGGTGCAGAAGAAGATCTTCAAGGGATTCCATTTGTTGGTGAAGCTGGGAAAAAATTAAACGAGATTATTACTGCAATGGGAATGCAACGCGAAGATGTCTACATTGCAAATATTTTAAAAAGTAGGCCACAGAACAATCGAACTCCTACGGCTGAAGAAATTGCGAAATGTGCTCCTTTTCTCGCCAAACAAATTGCGATTGTCGAGCCTGAGGTCATTGTTGCTCTCGGAGCTCCTGCATCTCAATTTCTACTCTCTACCACAGCAGGCATCACCCAATTGCGAGGAAAATGGTGTTCTTACGAAGGAATCTGTGTCATGCCAACATTTCACCCAGCATATTTGCTTAGGAACTACACCAACGAAACACGCACGCAAATGTGGTCAGATATGCAACAAGTGATGGCAAAACTTGATAAAAACAGAAAAACCTAGTTCCACAACCTATTTATTTACAGCACTTTCTGAAATATGTGCATTCTTTATAACAAAATTGGGTTTTTAGGCTTGATTTCGTAATTTATTACGTAACAATACACGTTATAAGAGACATTTCTAAGTGAACAAGACCTGTTTGTTCGGCTTTTTTTAGGGACTATATTATCATGCAAGCGCAAAATAAAATTATCATACCTCAACCATACCACCTCGCACTTTTCCGATCTGCAGTCCACCCAGAGTTCTTCGAAATCGAAGGTAGAGTTGATATTCAACATGCAGGATACGAATTTGAAGGTTGGCTCTATAAAGGAGGCCACGTTCTCCGTTTAGAGTTTGAAGGTACATGCGCAACTGAAATCATTACTCCCGATCCTGAAAATCTTCCTGAGCGAGGTCACATCAATACCATGCAATGCATTGGTGAACGTGATCATGAGCAAGAGTTTGCCGAACGGTTGTTGGTGATTTCATCCATGCAATCCGAACAACTTTCAGATCATCTCTTTGGCGATACGTACGATGAACTTCGAACATTTGCACTCGAGAGTGAAGCAAAAATGATCGAATGGACTGAAGGTGATTTTTTGCACATGAGTATTCTTGACTGCCAACGTTATAACAAGCAAGTGCACGCGCAAGGCTATCACTTGCAATCCGAGCACGGTCACGTGCTACGAACGCAAGCAATATTCGAAATCATCGCTGAGTAAATTCAAGGCTCCGCAACTGTACTTCCAACAATCGTGCCATCCCACCAGATATCGTGGGTATCTTGCCTGTCGCACTGATGACGCATCAACAAGTACACCATCACACTTGAACTGAAGAATCCGCTGAATAACCAGCCGATCATAAAGTCGTGTACCACTGTTTCCCACAATGTTACAAGTCCACTCGCTGCAGATTCGTACCAAATTAAACCAAGGGCTGGAATTCCATCCGTTTGGATTGCGCCTGCATTTCCAAGAGATTGGTTGAATGCCCAAGCATCAACTAAGTTTGCAGTAAAATCAAGCGTCATTGTAGAAATTAATCTGACTATGATAAAGCCAAGGACTAGCCCTACAACTAGCACTACAAGATACCCAAGTAAGTGCAATGGACGAGCGAACATATAAGCAAATGAACGCTGTACAGATTCACCGCCTTCGCAATTTTCAACAGCAACTGCAGGCACCAACATGGGCCAGCATATTGCGTATCCAACCGCAACGATTGCAATTAATAAACCAAATAAAAGCGCTACGCCGTACAAAATACTGCCTATGAGATTCAATACGGGAACGTTGAATAATAGTAAACCGAACAACACCAAACCGATACTCACACCTGCAACCAACATTCCGGGAGCTGTTAATGCAAGCAATGAAGCACGCCATCTTTGTGTCGAAAACTGCACAGCACCTTTAACCGAGAGGCGATCTCCCCTCGCGTGCTGACAGGCTTGCATTCTTGCAATACTGCCTCCACCCACACTGATCACCAATAGTAGTATAAAACCATACACACTGATAAACCAGTGATGCCCAGCATTCCACAGAAGCTGAGGAAGCTCCCATACAATCGAAACAACCCCTTGCCATGACCCAACCGCATCGAGATTAAGCGCAGCGTCGACAATTGCATTCCACTTGCTTGAGACAAACGACGCTGATGATTCAAATGGTCCAAGTGGGCGAATGGACTCTAAGTCTAAGTACAGTTTTTCAAATTCATCTCTATCTTTTCTTGAAACAGAACCACTTGCTTCATGCTCTGACCATGCTGTGAGTAAATGAGATTGTGCGTCCTGCACAGACCATGTTTGCAAATTATCGGGAGCAGTGTTCCCAAGAATGGTTCCTGATAGTGCAATTACAACCTGACGCTGTTGTGTTAATTCTGACACTTCTGCATCTGAGCCCAACGGAATAGCCAAGGTTGGCGCAAGAGAATCCCACAATCGACCCGTAGCCATTAAAACAATGACCATAACAAAACCAATAAGCAGCCTCGCTGGTTGCATCGAATTCGTAATAGCAGTAATAATCAGAGGAAATTTGAAAACTCTTTCAAAATCTATTCCATCAACAATTGTTCTTTGCTCTCGTCTTTGCATCGTTAGTACCCGTACGATAACACGATATAAAAAAAGCGGCTTGCCGTAAGGCTAGCCGCTTTTAATTCAATATGTACGGGTTTTATATCACTCGCAGAGTCCCCAGCCACCAACAATTGCGAGAAGATCGTCTATGCCAACAAAACCATCGCCATCGACATCTGCGGAGCATGGGCCATAGCAGGCACCCCATTGATCGATAGCAACAAGTAAGTCATTGATACCAGTCTGCCCATCTCCATCGACATCAGTTGGGCAAGTTGCTTCCTCACAGTCAATTGGAGCAGAAAGTATTCTGACAATATCTTCACGAGTAAGCGTGTTGATAAATGGATGGGAGTTTTCTTTCACGTCTCCACCCTGTTCACTAAGGAATTTATCCATTTGTTGCACTTCAACGAATACACGATTAATACCATTTGCATCAGGCACAGTTCCAATTTCAATTGGATTGAGTGGATCTGATACATCCACCATCTGCAAACCAAAATCAGCATTTGCAACAACTGCGTAATCATCAACTCCTGGAGGCGCAAGTTGACTGACAACTTCAACATCTACAACCAAGCCACCAAGATTTACTTGAGAAACATAGTAGATACCATCAGGATTAGTAATGTCATAGATAGAGAGACCGTTTTCACGTTCACAAACGTATAAATAATCGTGCTCTCTTGAAGGTTCTACCTCATTTGCTAGCACCCATCGAGTGTACACATCTACAGCAACTGCGCCACCCGTGTCAATACTGTTCACGAGTAGTGGGAATTCAATGTCTGGTAGAAGATCAACCACGTGCACACCAAATGTCGGATCTGCAACGTATGCCCTAACTGCAAAGTCATTGCCAATTTGGTAATGGCTAAACACGAACACATCTGCTGCAACAATATTGTCAACAGTTGCTGCAATATATGGTGCAGTATTATCTGCGATGTTCACGATCACTAAACCGTCATTCATCGATGGAACGAACAAATAAATACCCCAGGGAACAACACGTTGTGCATTTGGAATACTTACGGTTGCTGCGAGTTGTGTCGTTTCAAGTGAATCATTGTCATAGATGCTAACGCCTACACCTGCATCAACCACATAAAGATATCTTGCTCCACGAGCAACATCTATTGCATCCGTAACTGGAAGCACCATCACAGTCTCATCCGGATTTATATCATTTCGATCATAAATAAGCAGCCCGCTATTACCTTGAGCGACATATAAATAGTCAGCAGTACCTTCAACAACATCTGGCTTTGATGCAATAGAAAGTGGTGTATCTTCAACAAGCAAATTCCCATCAGGAACAGGCATATCTGGGTCTGCGTAACGATCGTAGATCCTCGCACCACTTTCTCCTGCAGAGTAAATGGAGTTACGAGCAATACTAAAAAGTCCTGAACCTAAACCAAGAGAGGTGGGCGAACGGTGGCATTCAGCGCACGTTCTAACTTCGCCTGCACCACGAACTGTGTGTGGTTGCACAGGGTTGTGCCCAAGGCCTGAAAGACCATTGCTAGTTACGGGCATTACAAAGTCAAGAATTTTGCTTCCATCAGGCGCTGTAACATCAGCAATTGGATGACACCCAACAATGTATGGCGCAATTCTACCTTCACTGTTTCCACCTAAAGAAAAGTGTCGAAGAGCTTCAAAAATTTTATTATTCGTCGTCACTTTTCCTACTTCATAAGCTCCTGTGACATAATTCAAACCCATTTGTGTTTCATCACGTTCAAAGTGACAGCCAAAACAATTTGGTAGCCACGACGTATGACACGAATAACACTCAAGCCCGCCGTCTGCTTTCAAGTGGTTGTCATTCATTGCACATGCTGCATTAGGATTGTTCTTAACAATTTGTATCGCAGTAGGAATAGTGTGTTCAACACCATCGACTTTTGATGTAAGAACAAAGTCTCCGTTTAGTTTTTGAACAACATTCGTTAGACTTATTCCATCATTATCACGTAACGTTGGTTCAGAAGTTGGCATTCCGTGGCAGGTCTGACATTCAATCTTGGTTGCCTGATCCATGTGACCGTAAATGTTGCCGTCACCGTGAATCCCATTATCTGTGTGGCAATCGATGCAGTGCATCCCCGCTTCACTATGCACGTCCTGTGGATTTGTATCATCTACTGTGTAATGATAATTTTTATTGAACAGTTCGTCAGTTGTACCAGGCACACCAGGACCAGATGGCAATCGTGGTGGCATTTGAGCGCGACCTGTAAAACTCAAACCAATTCGAGCACCTCGGTGGTGACAATGGATACATTGTTCTTTTGGAATCTGCTTTGAAATTACATGTGTTTTTGGATGCCCACCTTCAGTGTGGCTAATGGACATATCAGCACTCTCAGACAAACCCGTATTGGAATACATCATGTGGCACGCTGCACAACCATCTGCGCGGTACGTACCATCAACATTCTCAAATTCGCCTGCTCCACGGTACCCTCGACCACGTGACCATAAGTGACAACGTGCACATGCCTGCGAAGGAACCGCTGCGTAATGCGTTGATACTTTTGTGGGATCTCCCCCAGTGTAGATAAGAAGATCTATCAAACTTTCAACTGCACCTTCGTCTATTGGTACATCACCATCCGTATCTTCGATTGCAAAATTGCCATAAATAGAGTTTTTTGTATCTTGAACATCATTGAGATACAACCCACCAGCAAAATGCCCCGCAGTTGTTGCCATCAAACTTTTCTTTACTCGAACAACGTGGTCGGGATGACACATACCGCAAGTTGACTCGACAACACGCAAGTTCGATGGGTTTATGAATTTTTGATATTCAAGATCTTGGTCAATCGGAGGATTTGTTTCGTTGTAGTCAACTGTACCGTCAGAAAAAATATGTGCATCTTCGATTGTTTCGCCAAACGGATCTCCGCCATGGCAGAAGTCACAATACAAGTTCATACCAGCCATGTTCTTCGTTACATTTTCAATGTCTGCGTGACAAAGGAGACATTTTGGATAAGGATCTCCTCGGCCATCTTCGCCGCGTCCTTCGTTCGGTCCTATCTGGTTGATAAAGACTGGACCATCGGCTGTATCAACACGAACAGGACCGTGGGGAGATGTAATCGTGACCTTGGGATTGTTCGATGAGCCATGCTGAACAATTGCTCCAAGATGTGGATTGCGAACCCCTTCTTTGGTCACAACCTTGCCATGATTCGATGCTGCTGGATTACCACTTGCCAAAGCAGTGGTTAAAGCGATGGCAAAACTTATCAAATATTTCATTAGTCTTCCGTTTCCTAGTATTCTAATACAACCCTCTGATGTCTTCTTATCGTTCAAATATACGTGCTACTTGGGTAATTTGATAACAAAAAAGTGCATAATCACCAAAAAAAATGCATAATCACCAAAAAAAATGCATAAAATACAAAAAAATACATATACAAATGTGTAGACATGTCCACTCAATGGAATATAACTCATTTGAGGTGCCATAAGAGTTCAAAATGGGCTAACTTGCAAAAGAAGCGCATGTTCCTAATGGAACAGACCCAACAGGCATCCTAAAAGATAAAATTATTCCCATGATTGAAGCTCAAACAAATGACGTAGAAAACATTATTACCATCGGAGAAGTAGACACGTTTATCTTGCTCGAGACAATAACTCGCCAATTTGAAGTGAAAAAGCAACTTTTAGACCTGCGTGAAGCTGAATTAGATGCAGCAATCACCGTACACAAAATACTTGGTCTTGAACACCAACTAAACCCATCACCAATCATCAGAGAAATACATACTGACACACTTGGAGGCGTGCAATGAAAATTCAACTCGTACTCATAACAATTTTTGTTCTTTTAGGATGCTCAAAAAACAAGCCGAAGCCTGAGAAACCTACAATTTCAGATGTTTCACACGCATTACCCACTAATCGGGTTGCGATTCCACAAACCGTTCGTGACAACCTTGGAATTACCTTTGCAACTGTCGAACGAAGACAACTTGAAGATACACTTCGATCTCCCGGTCGGTTTGAATACTTGCCTTCAGCAAAGAGAGAATATCGAACGATGCTCTCTGGAAAAATAGATCTTCTTGTGAACCAATTTGATTCTGTTGAAAAGGGACAACTTCTTTTTCGCATTCATTCCCCAGAGTGGAGGAAAATACAACAAAATATTGCAGAGTTGAAATCGATCGTTCAACAACTAGATGCAAAAATGGAAATGTATAATCCATTATTCCTTGCACATGAACAACACGAGTACAGTGTGAAAGATAGTGTCAAGATGTGGGAAGAACGAATTCAGAAACTTGAATCTCTTCGAGATTCAGGCGGAGGCAGTTCGAGAGAATTCACTGCGGCAAAAGCAGCATACAGTGCTGCTCGAGCAGAACTTGCAGATTTGAGGGAAAAAGATGTACAACTTGAAGCATCCTATAAAGAAACGATTGCATCATTGCGAGCAGCAAAAACTAAATTAGATTTCTCACTTCAATCTGCCTCTTCGATTCTTGACATCGTTATTCCATCAGACAATCCTGATTGGTGGAAAAAGATGTCAGCAATTGAAATTGTTTCAGCAAATAGCGGCGTCGTTGAATCGCTAAACGTTACAAATGGCGCGTGGGCGGATGAAAAAATGAATGTCATCACAATTGTCCAACCAGACAAATTACGTTTTCACGCTTCTGGCTTGCAAAGCGATCTTGAAGCACTGCGAAATGGATTACAAGTAAACATAGTTCCTCCCACGCCCACTTCATCAGGAAATGCAGTTGAATTGCAAAACACAATGCGTGGAACGCTTCAACTTGGGCTTTCAGGTAATGCAAACGATCGAACAATTGATTTGTATGTCACCCCAGAAAATTTATCATCTTGGGCACGCCCAGGTGTTACCGCACAACTTGAAATTGTCATTGATTCAACAAGCACGTCTGAGCTTGCAATCCCGCTTACAGCTGTACAGCAAGATGGGCTTTCACAAGTTATTTTTCGCCGTGATCCGAATAACCCAAACGAAGTTATTCGCATTGAGGCAGACCTTGGTCTAAATGACGGTCGATGGGTTGCCGTACTTAGTGGGCTTAGAGATGGTGACGAAGTAGTTCTTGATGGCGGATTTCAACTTATGCTCGCGACAAGTGGTTCTATTCAAAAGGGTGGTCATTTTCACTCTGATGGAACTTACCATGAAGGCGAGGATTAAATTATGTTGAAAGCTCTCATACGCTTTTCACTTCATTATTCATCACTCATTGTATTGATGTCCTTGCTCCTTACTGGGTACGCGGCGTACCGCATTCAAAACATGAGCGTAGATGTATTTCCTGAGCTCAACGCTCCTACTGTTATCGTCATGGCAGAAGCTGGTGGACTTGCTGCAGATGAAGTGGAACAATATGTAACGTTCCCAATTGAATCTGCTGTAAACGGAATGACGGGAGTTCGCCGAGTTCGATCTGCAAGTGCAATTGGATTGTCGATAGTCTGGGTTGACCTAGATTGGGGCGCTAATTTATACGATGCAAGACAATTAGTTGCAGAACGGTTATCAACAGTAAGAGAAAACATACCTTCGGGAATAGAGCCGTTCATCACGCCGATCACTTCGATCGCAGGTGAAATCATGTTGATTTCACTATCGTCACCTAGTGGAGATGCTACGCCACTTGAACTGCGTTCATACGCGGAATTCGATTTGCGGAATAAAATTCTCGCTATTCCCGGCGTTGCCCAAGTTGTAGCAATTGGCGGAGAACTTCCTGAGTATCAAGTCAATGTAGATCAAGAACGATTACGTATTTATGGTTTAACTATTTCTGATGTTGTCAAAGCTGCAGGAAACGCACACTCAACTGCGAGTGCTGGCTATTTACCAAATGTGGGGAGTTTCGAAATTCCGATTCGCCAGCAAAGTCGTGTTACAAAACCAAGTGATATTGCAAATACGATTATCGCATATCACGACGGTGTTCCTGTCACTATTGGTCAAGTAGCAGATGTAAAACTTGGCCCAGCGCTTAAACGAGGTGAAGGGTCAGATGCAGGGTCGCCAGCGGTCGTGATTTCTGTTCAGAAATCTCCCGGAACAAATACACTTGCGTTAACCACACAAATTGACGTGCTATTTGATCAAATTGAAAAAACCCTTCCAAGCGGCATGTCGCTCAACAGAGATGTTTTTAGGCAAGCTCATTTCATAAACCGCGCTGTTTCAAACGTTACAAATGTTCTTTTAGAAGCGGTCGTCATTGTTGCAATTGTATTGATGTTGTTTTTGATGAACATTCGCACGACGATCATTACCCTTACTGCACTTCCTGTTTCACTTGCGATAGGGTTACTCATGATGGATGCTTTGCATCTTGGGCTCAACGTCATGTCACTTGGCGGTTTGACGGTAGCAATTGGCGTTCTCGTAGACGACGCAATCATAGATGTTGAAAATGTATTTAGAAGGCTGAAACAGAACAAGATTTTGCCGCTCAACCAACAAAGACCATTTGTCGATGTAATTTTTGACGCTAGCAATGAGATCAGACCCGCAATGGTGTTTGCAACTGTCATCATTGTGATGGTGTTCGTTCCCCTTCTTTTCTTGCAAGGTCTTGAGGGAAAATTCTTTCAACCACTTGCACTCACCTACATGATTTCAATCATTGCATCACTTGTTGTTGCTCTCACACTTACGCCTGCGCTTTGCAAAATTCTTCTTCATTCGAATATTGGAAAAGGTATTGATGATGATTCTTGGTTAGTGAAACTATTAAAAAGATTTTACGAGCGAGTTCTTAGTACAGCTTTACATTTCAAAGGGTTAGTAATCACAGGTGCATCAATTGCAACCTTATTAGCGCTTCTTCTAGCAAGCACTTTTGGGACTTCGTTTCTCCCTTCATTCAATGAAGGTACTTTTACTGTCTTTTTATTCGCACCACCTGGAACTTCACTTGTCGAAAGCAATCGACTTGCAACAAATGTTGAGATGCAAGTTGCTGCAATCGATGGTGTTGGTTCTGTTGCTCGCAGAACAGGTAGAGCAGAACGTGATGAACATGCAGAGCCTGTGAGCAGTTCTGAAATCGAAGTTTCTATTCTTGAAGATGCAACTCAAAAAGTAGTTCGCGCGAAAATAGACAAACTCCTTGCTGCCATTCCGGGTATCACAACAATGGTTGGACAGCCAATCGAACACCGTTTGAGCCATTTGCTCTCAGGAACACCTGCTGCGATCGCGATCAGTATTTACGGGGAAGACCTCGATAAACTTCGAAGTATTGCAAAAAGAATTGAAGTTACATTG
>JABHZL010000046.1 GCA_018656645.1 Phycisphaerae bacterium | reverse complement strand
TTCATAATCAAAGTCGTGAAGTAAACCGGTAACAATCCAACGGCTACGATCTTCTTCATCACCACTGCAATATGATTCCATGCAAGCAGCGACGCACTCCATGTGCGTGCGCAGTGCATCGCTTTCAACCCACTCCATCATTAATGCTCGTGCTTCTTTAGGAGACATCATTGCCATATACTAAGAGTTCAAAAAATAGTGTGTATAAAAATATTTAAAAAACATCAAATTATCCACTAGTTAATTTATTGGTGCCTAAACGCTGTATCGCAATTGAAATAAGGGTGATGTCGGCGGGTGTAATGCCTGCAAGTCGGGACGCTTGACCGAGCGTTGCTGGCTTAAATTCGTTCAATACATCTATTGCTTCGTTGCGAAGACCAGAAATTGTTTCTGGTTTTAATTCTTGGGGTATTTTTCTGCCTTCGGATTTTGCCTGTCGTTTGATTTCTGCTTGCTGACGAACAACATACCCTTCATACCGAATGTCAGAAACAACTCTATGCACAAGTTTGGGATCAAACTCTGATAACTTTGATTGCAATTCTTTGATTGTTGTATCTGAGCGTTTTGCGAGTTGTCCAAGTTTTCGTTTTTCAATTTCTTCTTTGATTGTGTAGAGCTCTTGCTTGCGCTTCTCCCAAGCGTTCCATCGCTCGTCGCACACCAATCCAAGCTCTCTGCCGAGTGGAGTTAAACGCTCGTCTGAATTATCCGCGCGAAGCAACAGTCGATGTTCCGCCCTACTTGTAAACATTCGATACGGTTCGCGTGGGGTTGTTGTAACAATATCATCCATCATGACGCCAATGTACGCTTGTTCACGACCAAGGCGAATTGGCTCCACCCCCGAAATTAATCTTGCTGCATTTAAACCAGCTATAAGTCCCTGCCCAGCTGCTTCTTCATACCCACTTGTACCGTTGATTTGACCTGCGAGAAACAACCCCCGAACACTTTTAGTCATGCATGTGGCGTCAATTTGATGAGGTCGCACGATGTCGTATTCAACCGCATAGCCGTATTGCAAAATTTCAGCGTTTTCGCATCCTTGCATCATCGGAATAAGGAGTTTTTGAATGTCCTTTGGAAGCGAGGTCGAAATACCGTTGCAGTACACCGAATCACCGTCAACTGTCTCTGGTTCAAGAAAAACATGATGCGATGTTCGCTCTGCGAATCGAACGACCTTGTCTTCGATCGATGGACAATATCGAGGACCACTTTCAGCATCTATTTGATCGTTGTACATTGGCGCTCGGTCAAGATTTGCTTTGATCTGTTCGTGCATTTCAGAAGTAGTGGCAGTAATTCTGCAATCAACTTGGGATAATGATGGAAAATCTTTCTGCAGAAAATCGCTAAACGGTGTTGGCGTTTCATCGCCAAGTTGCACTTTCAATGATTCCCAATCAATACTTTTCTTTGAAAGCCTCGGCGGCGTTCCTGTTTTCAGTCTGCCAAGTTCAAAACCAAGCCCCCGAAGTGTTGTTGAAATACCATCCGCCGTCCCCTCACCAACACGGCCGCCCTTCTCTTGCGTATCACCAGTGTGCATAAGCCCTCGCATAAATGTACCTGTTGTGAGGACTACTGCGTTTGCATACACAGGTTCATCGAGCATCACACCTTTAATTTTGCCCTCTTCAACAAGAAGATCATCTATTGTTGCTTCAATAACTTTGATGTTATTGCGCGTTGCTATCAACCGTTGCACTTCATCGCGGTACGCATCTTTGTCGGCTTGCGCGCGTGGTCCCCAAACTGCTGGCCCTTTGGATGTATTTAACATTTTGAACATGATGCCTGTTGCATCGATTGCTCTTGCCATGATGCCGCCAAGCGCATCAATTTCGCGAACTATTTGTCCCTTTCCAAGCCCGCCAATTGCTGGATTACAAGACATCACACCTATGTTTCTAGGGTCCATTGTGATAAATGCAATTTCACCATTTGGTAATACTGATGAAGCAGCCCATGCTGCTTCTATCCCTGCATGCCCTCCACCGATAACAATCACATCAAACGTCTTAGCCATCATCTGATTGTCCATGTATGCGAACCTGAAACAAGTGTTTGCAAATCAACATCGCCATGTTTCGTTTTTACGTCATCAATTTGTTCATGCAACATGTCATTATATGTTGGTTGCGAATCATCAATATAAAAAACACCAAGTGGTTCAGGAAACGCTGGTTGAAAAAGTTGACTTAGTAAAAAGGCTTGCTCAATACTTGTTTCATCATGCACCAAAACTGAATCACTTTCAGGTGATCCAATTTCTATGGCATCACCAACTCGGCAAATCGCATTTTCATGTTCTTTCCCAAACACCAAGGGCTTTCCATGTTCAAGAAGAATTGTATTTTCACTCCGCGTATCTTTTTGAGAAGCATAAAACCACGCTTCATGATTAAACACATTGCAATCTTGGTACACCTCGACAAACGAAGTGCCTCGATGCCGAGCACCGCGATCAAGTAACTGCGTCAGTAATTTGACATCAACGTCAAGAGAACGAGCTACGTACGTGCAGCCGCTTGCAATTGCCATCGCAATTGGATTCATCGGCGCATCAAGAGAACCATGAGGTGTCGACTTTGTAATTTTCCCCACTTCACTTGTTGGTGAATACTGCCCTTTTGTCAACCCATAAATTTTGTTATTGAGGAGCACAATATTGATGTCGATATTTCTTCGCATCGTATGAATCGTGTGGTTCCCACCAATAGAAAGTAAATCACCATCGCCAGAAACAACAAAGACAGTCAGTGCTGAATTTGCAAGTTTCACACCAGTTGCAAATGCTGGCGCGCGACCATGCAATGTATGCGCGCCATACGTATTCATGTAATACGGAAAACGTGCTGCGCAGCCGATGCCAGAAACAAACACGACATCTTCACGTTTCACACCAAGATTTGCTACCGTTTTTCGCATTGCAGTAAGAACTGCGTAATCACCGCATCCCGGACACCAACGGACATCTTGATCGGTTGCAAAATCTTTGGGCTTATATGTTGGCAAGGAGACGTCGCTCATGCTTCAACTCCTTGAATCACAGATGCAATTTTTTCAACAAGGTCTTGTACAAAAAAGGAGCGTCCTGAAAGATTACTAATTCCAATTGCATCAATAAGAAACGCATTGCGTATGAGCATCCGAAGTTGTCCTGCGTTGAGTTCAGGAATGATGACTTGTTTGTAACGAGATAAAACCTCACCTAGATTTTTCGGAAATGGATTGATGTAATGCAAATGCGCAGTTGCAACTTGCACACCATCTTCACGCAATTGTTTTGCAGCAGTCAAAATAGTACCTCGCGTACCACCCCAACCGAGAACGAGCGTCTCACCTTCGCCTTCAACCTCTAACTCTGGAATAACATCTTCTAAACACTTTATTTTTTCTGATCGAAACGATGTCATTTTTGCGTGGTTCTCATGGTCATAACAAACATTTCCACTGCCATCTTCTTTTTCAAGTCCACCGATTCGATGTTCTAATCCCTTTATGCCTGGAGTTGCCCACGCACGGACTAATGTTTCAGCATTTCTTTTGTAGGGCTGGAAATTTGCGTCGCCAGCAACAGGTTTCGGAGTTTCTATTGTTGAAATTTGTTTCACATCAGGAATGCACCAAGGTTCAGCAGCATTTGCAATCGATCCGTCACTAAGGAGGACAACAGGACACATTGCACGAGTTGATAATCGCACTGCTTCAATCGCCATATCAAAACAGTTGCTTGGAGAAGACGCAGCAAGAACGATAACAGGGCTTTCGCCTGGTCTACCAAACATTGCTTGCAATAAATCTGCTTGCTCTGACTTGGTGGGCATTCCAGTCGCTGGGCCGACTCGCTGCACATTCAGAACAATCAATGGCAATTCCATCATGACAGCAAGACCTATCGCTTCACTTTTTAGCGCTAAGCCCGGGCCAGAAGTTCCAGAAACTGCAATGTCCCCAGCAAACGATGCGCCGATCGCCGACATGACTGCTGCAATTTCGTCTTCTGCTTGAAACGTACGAACTCCGTATTGTTTTAGTCTTGCTAAACCATGTAGCACATCCGATGCTGGGGTTATGGGATAACTCGCGTAAAACAATTCTCGATCTGCTTTTGAGGAAGCAATTGTCAAGCCAAGCACAAGCGCTTCGTTTCCAGAAATACGCCGGTATTCACCCTTTGGCAATGCAGCTGGAGCAACTTCGTATCGTGCTGGAAAAAGTTCCGCTGTTTCACCAAAATAAAACCCCGCTTTGATTGCCGACACATTTAGATCGGCAATATGTGGTTTCTTTTTAATTGTGCCAAAGTAATGCTGTAGCCTTTCAATCGTTGGTTGAATATCACGTGAATACAACCAACAGACAATGCCAAGGGCGAACATGTTTCTGCACCGATCGATATCTTTAACAGAAATATCTTCATCGCTTGCAAGCGACTCTCTAGTAAGACGACTCATTGGAACACGACATATTTTGTATCTCGTTGTAATGTCTTCATCGTCGAGTGGGTTGTAACCCTCTGCGTATCCACATTTTTCTAAGTGCTTTTTATCAAACTCATCTACGTTGACAATTACAAGACCACCATGTTCAACGTCGCCAATGTTACTTTTAAAACCAGCTGGATTCATCGCGATCATTGCGTGCACAGTGTCCCCAGGAGTATGGATGTCAGTACTTGCAAATTGCACTTGGAATCCAGACACGCCGAAAATCGTTCCTTTTGGCGCCCTGATCTCCGAAGGAAAATCGGGAGCTGTAGCAAAATCATTTCCCGCGGTTGCAACACTGTCGGTAAATTGAGAACCCACCATTTGCATACCATCACCACTGTCACCACAAAAACGTACGGAGACCGATGAAATTTGGCTTGTGCTGGTCTGTGTCATAAAAAATACCCTAGTAAAAACCCCTCAACATGGCATTGTACCGTTATTTCAAACATGACCTTGCCAAATTACGCTTGATTGATACAATACGTGGCTCGAAACGGAGCACCCCCGAAATGGCGCTCTCCCGAAACGGAGCACACTATGTCAGCAACTACAAAAGACCAAATTGTCCCAAATACTGAAATGACTTTCACAATCGCAACAGTGCCAACCCGCCCTGCAGCGAAGAAGACCATTGAACGTCTCATGTGGATGCAAGATGACAAAAAGCGTGACCTGAAGATGCTTCAACGTCGCAGAAAACAGAAAGACATCAAACACACAATCCGCGCTGGCCGCGTTTGGTTTGATCGTCCACGAGCAACACGAACTGCTCGTTGCGAAACGGGTGCAAGTTTTACCATACGCGTGACTCCACAAATCATGAACGATGTAAAAAGTGTCGTTCAGTATTTAGACGTCAAGTAATGTAAGTACATCATTTGTAATCGGGCTTCGCTCTGTAGGTACGTCCCCGCTTTCGCGCCAACACAGTTCGGTATATTCATGGTTTCCACTGAGATCGGAACTTTTAACCTGTAATTCATAAATCAATTCCCACGTTCTTGCAATTGGATCTTGAATAAG
The DNA here is from genome assembly GCA_018656645.1 of Phycisphaerae bacterium. Classification (GTDB taxonomy): domain Bacteria; phylum Planctomycetota; class Phycisphaerae; order Phycisphaerales; family SM1A02. Next base: position 43,653 of record JABHZL010000046.1, on the reverse strand, counting down.
TGCTATTTCTTTTGGCGGCCTTGCGAGCTCTAAACCCGTTTCTTCTTGTAGTTCAAGTTCGATCGTGGTCGCTGGTTTGACTGTGGGCTCAACACAACCCGCTGGAGCCAATTCCCATACAAGCTGATAATTGAGAACGGAATCGCTCCGTTTCCCCCACAAATACTTTCCGTCAAACTTCGTAATCCCCTTCGCGCCAAGCGAGCGAACTCCAATGTCAAAAGCATCTGTTTGAACCGCGAAAAATCTGTATGAGCATGGGATCAAATGCACATTCGCTCCACCACAACCATTCCGTTGCGCTCCAAGCACATGCAACAATTCACCATCAAAACAAGCGGGATTCGATGCACACATCGAATCCCATCGCTTGTCTATTTCATCCAACGTTGCTGCGGGTGGAACCCACACTCCATCTTGGATGTGCAACGTTGCTGGTCTTCGAAGGTGTATCAACCGAATTCGATGCCTTGCGCTAGTGGCATTTCATCGCTCCAGTTGGTCGTGCATGTTTGGCGTCGCATATATGCTTTCCATGCATCGGAACCTGATTCGCGACCACCACCTGTATCTTTTTCTCCACCAAAGGCGCCGCCAATTTCTGCGCCGCTTGTTCCAATATTCACATTTGCGATGCCGCAATCAGAACCCTCTGGTGATAAGAATCGGCCAGCGTTTCGCATTGAGTTTGTAAAGATAGCGCTACTGAGTCCTTGGTCAACATCGTTATGCATTGCAAGTGCTTCATCAAGATCATTGATTGTAAAGATGTAAAGTATTGGCGCGAAGGTTTCTTCTTTCACGACTTCTGGCATTGTCCCTTTTGGAACGCGAATAATTGTTGGTTCAACGTAGTGGCCATCGCGGTCCTCCATACGTTCAATACCCTCAACGCCACCGCAAAGTATTTCACATCCTTCTTTTTTCGCCTGTTCAATCGAAGATCGCATGTTATCAACTGAAGCCTGATTGATGAGTGGTCCCATGAGCGTGGCATCATCAAGGGGATTTCCAATGCTCACTTGGGAGTATGCTTGAAGTAAACCGTTTGTCACTTTATCCACAACAGATTCGTGGCAAAGAAGGCGGCGGGTTGATGTACATCGCTGCCCTGCTGTGCCTACTGCACCAAAGAGCGTGCCGCGAATAACCATATCCAAATCTGCATCGTCCATGATGATGATTGCGTTGTTCCCGCCAAGTTCAAGTAAGGAGCGACCTAATCGACCGCCAACAACTTCGCCAACACGTCGTCCCATTCTGCAAGAACCTGTTGCACTGATAAGTGGTAATCGACGATCGGCAATCATTGGTTCGCCAACTTCTTCAACTGTACCGATGACCAAACCAAATACATCACAGGGGTCACCATTTTCTGGAGTAAAAATATCTTGGTTTTGCATCACTTCGTGGGCAACATTCGTCATTGCAATTGCTGTGAGGGGTGTAATGTCACTCGGTTTCCAAACAGTCGTGTCTCCGCACACTGCTGCGACCATCGCGTTCCAAGCCCAAACTGCCACGGGGAAATTGAATGCTGAAATAACACCGATTGTGCCTAGTGGTTGCCATTGCTCCATCATTGCATGACGTGGTCGCTCTGATGCGATTGTCAATCCATACAGTTGCCTTGAAAGACCGACAGCAAAATCGGCAATGTCAATACATTCGACGACTTCGCCGATGCCTTCTGCGATAATTTTCCCACATTCCATCGTGACGAGTTCACCGAGTGGACGTTCGTATTCTCTGAATGCATTACCAATTCTGCGGACAATTTCACCTCGCTTTGGAGCTGGCAACATTCGCCATTCCTTAAACACAGCGTGCGAACGAGCAATTTGGTCGTTATATTCGGCAGTCGTCTGCTTTCTGACGGCTGCGATTGCTTCCCCTGTTGCTGGGTTGTAGGAAATGATGTGATCGTCAGTTGCTTCTGAGGGGTCAACGACGAGCGGGTGATCAATGAGTTTTGTAAGTGTTGTAGTCATTGGCGTATTCTAGCACACCAAGAGGTGGTATTATCCACGTATGCCATTAGATCGAAACGGAATTGCAAAGCGTGCCGCTCAAGAATTACAAGACGGCTTTTATGTCAATTTAGGTATTGGGATGCCCACCCTTGTCGCCAACTATGTGCCCGATGGCATGGAAGTTTGGCTGCAATCTGAAAATGGATTGCTCGGCATGGGAGAATTCCCCACAGATGACGCTGTTGATGCAGACTTGATAAATGCAGGAAAGCAAACTGTAACAGCCGTCCCAGGAGCAAGCTACTTCTCCTCGGCTGATTCATTTGCGATGATCCGCGGCGGCCATATTGATCTTGCCATTCTTGGTGCTATGGAAATATCACAAGAAGGTGATATCGCGAATTGGATGATTCCCGGAAAAATGATCAAAGGCATGGGCGGCGCGATGGATCTCGTTGCTGGTGTCAACAAAGTTGTTGTCATTATGGATCATGTCACCCGTAAGGGGGACCCAAAATTGATTCCAACCTGCACGCTACCTTTGACTGGTCTTCGCTGCATTAACATGATCATCACTGACCTTTGTGTCATGGAAATGAACGAAGAAAAACGTCGTTTTGAAATTATCGAACTCGCCCCTGATGTCACAATCGACGAAGTCCTCGAAAAAACAACCGCTGAAGTACTTGTTTCAGCTGCTTGCCAACACTAACCCTAGATGAGTTTATTACCTCATAGGTAGTTTATTGCGCTCATTGCCGCTTGGATTAATTATATTTCCTAAAAAAAAAGGCCGCGACTTTCGTCGCGGCCTTTTTCAGTTGGGTAACTCAACCCTTGGCTCAAAACTCTTTGCAACGATGTTGCATTTGCGCTTTAAGACGAGCAAGGATAGATGAGTGCATTTGACTTACGCGTGATTCTGATAGATCAAGAGTCGCGCCAATTTCCTTCATAGTCATCTCTTCGTAGTAATACAGTACGACGATCAAGTGTTCTGCTCTTGAAAGCCCCTTGGTCAACAACAGTTGGAGGTCTTTCTTTTGCAATTCATGCACAGGATTCTCTTGACGATCATCTGAGATCACATCAATCTCAGTCACTTCACGGCTTGAATCGCTGTCGTACGCTTTTCGATTCAGCGACGTCATCATCACAGGGCGAGAATCACGATCAAGTTTTTCAAACTCATTCGAATCTACTTCCATGTGATTGATGATTTCATCATTCGTCGCTTTTTCGCCGGTTTCCATTTCGATCGCCTTACGAGCTCGCTCGACTTTCGCAGTTCGAGATCGGACGAGGCGTGGAACCCAGTCGTTTGCACGCAGTTCGTCGTAGATCGCTCCCATGACGCGCTGCGTACAATATGTTTCAAATTTAATCCCTCTTGAAAGATCATACGCATTGATCGCATGCATCAAACCAAACACACCAGCTGAGTAGAGATCATCGACATCAACTTCAGAAGGTAATTTGTAATGCAAACGTTCTGCGGTATAGCGAACAAGCGTGAGATATTGTTCAATCAGAACATTCCGCCACTCTTGCGTACCTTCCGCTTTGTACGTCAGCCAGACATGGAGCAATTCCATATCGCCGCGAGGTGTTGACACAATCTTGTCTAAGCCCTTTGGGACCTTTCCAGTGAATGTGTACTGAGATTTCGTATCTTGTTTTGTTTTTGATACTGTTGCACTTGGCATCGGTCGACTCCTTGACCCTAACGTATTTTGTCCTGCGTCTTCTACATTAGAAAACGGAAAACTTTCAACATCCTGCCGATCCTTGGCATCGATGTTGCCAAGACTATACCGCGCAGAGGGCGTGTTGGTTAATGGTGTTGCGTAATTGTTTGACATAAAGCGAAAATTAAGTACGAAGTACTCCTTATAGAAGATCACATTCAGATCTTCTGCGCTCAACTAATTCGAAGAGAAAAATTAACATTGCAAGAGAAACTGCATGCTGATCCACCTGCTAAGAGTCCGAGAATGGACCCCTCAGATGTGGCAAAATAGAGATTTGCCCTCTTTGACGAGGGCAAATCGACAGCAACCTGCAAATGTCATAACCCGAATAACCGCAACCGGTTATCGGTCGTTAGAGGGCACTTTTCTGGGATGAAGGGTCAGGAACGAGTCAAAAATGAGAGCAATGATCTGCGTTCCTGGACTGGCGAGCCGTCGATAGAGGCGGCGAGCCTTTGAATTGCTTTGGCAGCAGGGGATTTTGGGGCGTTGATCACCACCGGTGAACGCCTGCGTACAGCAAGTGGGATTTGTGGATCTTTTGGAATTGACCCCGCAAATCCGATACCGACCCCTAAAAACCGTCTCGAAGCCTGATCGATGCGACCATGAACCGCAATCCCCTCAGCGAGCGATTCAACTTGATTTACGACCAGCCTTGCCCGAGTTTTTGGTCTACGCTTACGAATTGTTTTAAGCATTGCGTAAGCATCGGTAATTGCAGTTGGCTCCGGAGTAGTAATAAGAAGTACACGTTCAACTGCTACAACAAATCCCATCACAGAAGCACCTATCCCTGCGCCAGTGTCAACAATCAAATAATCGTTTCGCGCTTCAAGTCTTGCAAGCGCATCGATCAAGCGATTCCGATCTACTTCCGGCAAGTCTGCAATGGAGGGAACACCGCCAGCTCCTGGAAGTAATTTAAACCCACCAGGTGCCGTAATAGCAATTTCATCTAATTTCTTTTTTCCTGAAACAACATCTTCAAGACCATTTCGCAAAGTTAAATCACAAAGTACATCCGCATTCGCCATTCCTAGATCTGCATCCATGACTGTCACTTTGCGACCAAGTTGCGAAAGTGAAACAGCAAGATTTACGGAAATATTCGTTTTTCCCACACCCCCCTTTCCAGATGTAACAACAATCGCACGCCCCGCTCGGCGAGGCTTACGATGTGAATCGTCACTACACGCTTTCTCTATCACGCGATGCATCCAGTAGGTAGCAAAGATTCGACAAGTCGTTCCATTTTTGCTGGCTCAATATTTGCCGATACATCCTGCCCGTTTGTAAACCAACTCACTGGCAATTGAAGTTCGCTGAGAGTTGAAATAATTTCACCTAATGAACCAGCCTCGTCTAACTTCGTGACAATGATACGGTCGCAACCGGTCACCATAAAACTTTCTGCAGCTCTTCGTGTTGCTGTTAATGATGTCGCAGCCGACAACACAAGGTGCCGCTCAGTTGGCTCGGCGGCAGCAACAATTTCACCTGTTTCTTGTATTCGATCGCCGTCAGTCCGACTACGACCAGCAGTATCAATCAGAATTACATCAACATCATGTATTGATGCAATCGTTTCACGCATTTGCTGTTTCGTACTTGCAACATAAAATGAAGCGTCAACAAGCTCTGCATATTTTTGCAGTTGATCGACCGCTGCAATTCTGTATGTATCTGCAGTAATCAACGCAACGCGTCGACCCTGTTGTAAACGGAAGCGAGTAGCAAGCTTTGCAATCGTAGTTGTCTTGCCAACCCCTGTTGGACCAATCAATGCAATCACCGCTCGTTGCCCAGCTTCTCTTCTTGGGGGCAGCGTACACGAAGGCAGCCTAGTCAAAAAAGTTTCAACCAACCGCTGATGCAATGTATCTCTATCTATGTCTGAGCCTTCACCAGCACGCTGCACAACAGTTGTTGCTTCATCATCAGGTATACCCTGAGAAACTAGCCATGCGTGTGATTGAGCAAGTGCTGGAGAAAGCCATCCGGCAGATCCATGCTCAAGTACCTCACCAACCATAGAACGAATTTCTTCTATTCCCTCTTCAATTTTAGCAGCGTCGATTGAAGTATCTTTATTCTCTTTGAGTAGTGATTTAGCATAAGCAACCGTTTTTTCTCGGTCTTCTAGGGTTGCCACTGGCGGCTCTGTTGTGCGTTTATTTCTACTCATACACTGTCATCATACCTTGAAAAATCTCTACGACGCTCGCGAAGCGACATCAATCGTGCCTACTACTTCCAAATCAACCTCGGTGACAATTTCTTGCTGGCTAAGAATGACAATCGAAGGTTCATATTGGGCAACTGCCTCTCGTAAAAATCGTCGAGCAGCCTCAGAAGATACAACAACAACTGCAGGTCGCCCTTCACGTACAATCGGAGCAGTAGCACGTGATAGCGCTGTTGAGAGTGTTTTGGGTTGCAAATCTGAATATGTATTTCGGTGTAATGCAGATTCAATCGCAGGCGGAAGTGTGATGCATTGGATTGACTGTTGCCCATGTACATTTTGAGATGAAACTTGCGAACAAATTTGTCTTCTAAGTGCAATTCGTACTTTCTCAACACATGTTTCGATCGAACCACAAATATGGTCTGCAGAAGTTTCAACAATTGTTTCCATATCAATAATCGGAACTTGTTCAGCAAGCAACAACTTCACAATTCGATGTAACTTTGAAATTGTCAGTGATTCACTCATCGTTTCTTCAACAAGCCGAGGAGAAGTTTGTTTTAAACCTTCAACAAGCCTCGAGACTTCTTCCCATGAAATGAGTTCAGAAGCATGGTGTGTGACGATTTGAGAGAGATGTGTAACGAGAACTGAAAGAGCATCTACACTTGTTAATCCTAATTCTCTGGCTTCTTCAGAACGGTCTGTTGAAATCCACAGTGCAGACAAACCAAAAACTGGTTCTTTTTCTCGAATACCATCAAAGCCTCGACCAACTTCTTCTCCAACGACAACCATCTCTCTGTCACGATGAAGTGTCCCTTCACCAACAATTCCTCCACGAATTTTAATCCTGTACGAAGAATTTGCCAGTTCAATATTATCTAACACACGAATTGGAGGAACAACAAGACCTAATTCTTGTGAAATAGATGCACGAACTGCAGAAAATCGTTCTAACAGTTGGCCGCCCTGTTCAACTTGAGCAAGTGAAAGCAATCCGATGCCAAGTTCTACCTGCAACATGTCAACAACTGGAGCGACAGTATTTGTTTCTGGAATCACAATTGGTTCTTCAATTGCATCCTGCTTTTCTTCTTCGATTCGCTGTTGATGCGACGACCAAGCGAGGCCGCCTAAAACTGCTGCAAGAATCAACAGTGGAAATGTTGGCAAGGGTGTAAGAATAGACAGGACCACGAGAAAACTAGCAACAAGTGCAAGCGCTGCTGGTTGAGAAACTAATTGCGTAGGTATTTCCATACCTAATGGGCGGCGATCGCCTGCTCTTGCGACAATCAACCCAGCTGCAACTGCAATGAGAAAAGATGGAATTTGACTTGCTAAACCATCACCAATTGTCAAACGAGTAAACAAATCAAACGTTGCACCAGGAGACCACCCTCGTTCAAGAAGGCCAACACCAAGACCACCAACAATATTCACGACAATAATGACAAGACCTGCAATCGCATCGCCGCGTACAAACTTACTTGCTCCATCCATCGCGCCATAAAAATCTGCTTCTCGTAACACTCGGTCACGACGATCCGTAGCTTCACGCTCTTTTATCAAACCTGCGGAGAGATCTGCATCAATCGCCATCTGACGTCCGGGCATTGCGTCAAGTGTAAAACGAGCAGCGACTTCACTCATGCGTGTTGCGCCTTTGGTAATAACAACAAATTGCACAATAACTAAAATCAAAAAGATAATCGCACCAACAATGATGCTAGATCCAGCGACAAACCCACCAAACGCTTCAATTACATGTCCTGCCATTCCCACTGCCGCCTCAGGCGAACTTGCATCCGCTGAAAGAATCAAACGTGTTGATGCGACATTCAGTACAAGCCTGCCAAGGGTAGTGATCAACAATAATGCAGGAAATACACTGAAATCCAATGGACTTTTTGTATAGATTGTCGTGAGCAAAATAACTGCGGCTAGTGAAATATTGGCTGCAAGCAGCACGTCAAGAATACCCGGAGGTAATGGAACAACAAGTACAGCAACCAAACTCAACAATAGACCGGGCACAAGGTAATGGCGATGCGATGCAAGTTGTCTCAAGAAATATTCAAAACTACTTGAAATATTATTCATGCGATTTTTCTCCTCCCACGAGTGAGCACCGATGCGATTTCACTGTGTAATGAAGGCGGTACTGCAGTGCCAATATCACAACTTTGTTCAACTCGACTGCACAACCAGTAATTAACCTCAACTGGAATTTTTTGTAATTTTGCCTTCTCTGTGATGGAGTCAATTTCATCCTCACGAATAAATGCTAGAACAACAGGTGAAGTCATCGTTGTTGGGTTCCAACGAATCGAAATTGCAATTGTTTTTCCAACGAGAACAAGCGAAGGCGGAATACGTTCGCTCGCATAATGATCAAATGGCACTGTTTGCCGAATTTTTGCGTTGCCCTGTTGTTCTTTTTGCTCTGTGATCACTTCTTGCCGAGTCATCTTTAATCTTGATTTCCACAAATATCGTTGCCAGACAACATCGAGCACACCCAAAACAAACAAACTACCGGCAGAAGCAAAAACCATTTTTCCTGCGATCGTCCCAACCGTTGAAAGCTCTGCCATGAGCTCGCCACCTGAAGGGGATAACAATTCGTTTTTATATGACCAACCTACCGCACCTGCAGCAATGACTGCTGCTGTCAACTTGCAACATGAAAACAACAAGTTCATCCAGCCATGTCCACCCCACAGCAAAATCCAACCTGAACCTGGATGAACACGACTCGGATCCACCTTGGCTGCAGTTGGGGCAAAGAGTCCCCCAACTTGTATTACTCCTGCGAACACCGCAGCAGCAAAAAGAACGAGGCATGGCAACAGAAGGATTTGTAACAGGAACACGCCTGATTGCATAAGCAATAGATTTGGATCTTCTGTTGAAAACGAAAAACCAGTCGAAAGAAGTCCCTCTACTGCAACAAGCATCTGTGGAAACCAATACAAAGCAAATCCTATCGCAACGAGCGAGAGCACCGAAGAGGAGAAGTCACCACTTCGCGCAACTTTTCCTTCCTCTCTTGCACGTGTTAGCCGTCTGTCAGTTGGCTGCTCTGTTGCTTCTTGGCGATCGTATGACATTAGACAACGCCCGCCCATGAAGTCGCTTGCTCAATGCCAAGAGGCAAATACGTTTCCATCGTTTGCCCAATAAAAGCAAGTCCTCCAACAAGAACGAGCAATCCGACAAGAATACGTAGCGGTAAACCGATGCTAAAAATATTTAGTTGGGGCATTGATCTTGCAACAATAGCAAGCGCTGCTGTTTGCAACAACAACACTGCAAGGATAGGCAACGCCATTCGAAGTGCAAACTCAAAGGCTGTATCAATCATCGCGCTCAATGATTGCGCTAGTCCATGTTCAAGAAGTGCTGATGCTTGCAAATGAGAAAAACTAGCAACGATTGCTGAGAATGTTTGCTCAACACCGCCAATCACAACAAAGCATACGACTGCGAGCATCATGAATCCCTGCCCGAGTACATCTGTTTGCGATCCTGAGGAAGGATCGAGCATCGATGGCAGTGCAAGACTCATCTGTTGCCCCATGAGTGTTCCACTCATCTGACATGCAACGAGTGGAATATTAATGAGAAAACCAATAGTTGCCCCAAGTGCAAATTCAACACCAAGGAGTACAAGCAAACCAATTCCATTTTGTGTGAGCCCAGAAAGTGGAGGAATCAACGACCAAACAGCAAAACCAAGTGTCAATGCTATTACAACTCGGATCAATTTTGGGATTGCAGGAGATGCAAGAACTGGAGCAGTGAGTACCAAGCCTCCAACTCTAGCAATAACAACCAACAGCCCTATCAATGAACCAACTAGCGGCGCTGTCATGGTGTCATCCTAAACATTTCTTCTGCAAATCCAGTTATTTGACCAAACATCCAAGACATGAGCATCAAAATAGCAATAAGCATCGCAAGCATTCGCGGAATCAAACTAATTGTTTGCTCTTGTACTTGTGTCATCGCTTGCATCAAACTTATCACCAAACTTACAACCAAACCAATCAATAAAATAGGAGATGCAACAACGAGCACAACCGTCAATGCAGATTTCAATGTTTCGATGAGAACATCGGTCATACGAATCCTCCCGAAGTCATAAGCATCGCGACTCCTTCAGGCGCTGCGACACTTTGCAATAAATTACCAACAACAAGTTCCCAACCATCAACAAGAACAAATAATAATATTTTAAATGGAAGGGATACCAACACTGGAGGCAACATCAACATGCCCATCGAAACGAGCAACCCAGAAACGAGCAAATCAATAACCAGTAGCGGCAAGTAAATCCGGAAACCGATCAAAAAAGCAGTTTTTAACTCACTTAACACATACGCTGGAATCAAACTAAGTGTATCAACATCATCCATTGTTAATTTTCGTGGATCCGATGTATCAACTCCCCGATAATCAAGCATCATGTAGACAGTTGACCAATTATCTGCTGCTTCAATTTGCGCAAACATAAACTCTCTGATTGGTTTTTTTGTTTTTTTCCACGCTTCTTCAGAGTTTGTTATTTCTCCATCGATCATCGGCTTTATGCCATCGTCGTACATTCGTTCTAGTGTTGGTGCCATGACAACAACTGAAAGCAAGAGACTCAACCCAACGAGAATTTGCGTTGGCGGAAGCGAAGGAGAACCAAGTGCTTGGCGAAGAACTGCAAGCACAACGACAAACCTTGTAAAACAGGTGCAAAGCACAAGAATAGAAGGCACAAGAGCAAGCACAGTCAACAACAGAAGTACGTTGATTGTCGAGCCAATCGAACCATCGCTTGCAGGAAGCAATGCCCCCGCTTGCTCAAGCGCAGCGATCGGATTGTCTGGAAGTGCCGTTGCGAGGAAATTCATGTAGTTTCCTCTCTTTTTTCAGCATCAAGCACACAAAGTGTTGATAAACGACCCTTAGATTGATGCAGCAAAACCTCAGTATCACGGCATCTCACCAAAAGGAGCGATTGACGTCCTCCGAGTGGTTTTCGTTCAACAATAGAGATATTTCGCTGTTTTGAGCCAACAATGGGCGTTTTGCCTCCACACATCCGACCAAAGAGCCAGCGAATTACAAAAAGTAATCCAACAATGACTAGCAAGGCGAGGCACACATCCCAAAGTCCGAGCCACACTGTGGTTTGCTCTGCTTTTGGAGTAGGCAAAGGCAGTGGCTGGGAAGCCAAATATCCACCAAAAGAAGTGCGTACAAACAGCGCACTCAATATATAGATACAACAATTGATCGCTCGTTTGCGAATCATGGCCTTCCTGGCTCTCGTTCAGTGGGCGTCCTGCCCATTTCGCGTTTCCTACACAACGTGAGAAACTATTGTGCTCATCGGCTACTTTTATCGCCCTTCATGATTATCATGCCCCATATGTACCGCATCACTGCCTCTTTGATTTGTCTGATCTTCACCTCTCTTTCTTATGGTCAAGAGCATTACATTCTCGACCAGAATGATGATTGGGAGCTTCGAAATGCACCTGAAGAAGGTTCTCCCGAGGCACAACTTGCCCAAGCAAGAAAACAACTTGCAGAGGGCAATGCCGCTGAGGCCCAGCGTCTTGCAACAATCTGGCTTGACCGCAACAAACGTAACCCCCTCGCTGCTGAAGCATATCTTGTCAGAGGTGACGCACTTTTTAATCAAAAAGAATATTACGAATCACTGTTTGATTATGAATTAATCGCCAGAAGTTTCTACGAAAGCGAAGCATTCCAAATTGCACTGCAAAGGGAATTCAAAATTGCCCAAATGTTTGCTAATGGCACGTTACGCAAAAAGTGGGGTATCCGATTTTTAGATGCAACAGATGAAGCCGAAGAACTTTTCTTCCTCATTCAGGAGAGATCTGATGCAAGTATTCTTGCTGAAAGCGCTGGCATTGAATTGGCAGATTTATATTTTAGACGGTCTCAAATGAAACTTGCAGCCGAAGCGTATCAGCTATTTATCGAGAATTATCCTATGTCAACCCAAGTTGGCAAAGCAAAGCAACGGCTAGTGTATGCAAGGCTTGCAACATATCGAGGACCTGCGTTTGATGACAAAGGTTTGATCGACGCTCGAGATGAATTGATTCAATTAGAAACCTTGAACCCAAGGCATGCAAAGAAAATTAATTCAGCTGCAATCATTGTACGAATCGACGAATCGGTTGCACAAAAAATGTTACGAACTGCACAGTGGTACATGGTTGTCAATAACCCTATTTCAGCTGAATACACCGTCAGAAGATTAGTCGAAGATCATCTGCATACACAAGCTGCAATCGAAGCACTAGAACATCTTGTCCCTGCTTTTATGCACAAACTGCCCCCAATCGTTCTTGAAGAAATCGGTGACACGTATCAAATTTTGCAAGAAGAATTACTAGGTGAGACTTTCATAACCAAAGTTGAGACAGTCCAATGATTAGAATTTGTTTGTCTCTTTCGCTCCTTCTTCTCATGCTAGGATGTTCCTCGAACCCTACGACAGGCTATTCCTCAGCCTCCTTATACGATCAACAATTCCACAGCGTATGTGTTCCGGTTTTTGAAAACGAAACAATGTCAAGAAATATGGAATTTATGCTTACCGATGCAGTCGTCAAGCAAATCCAAGCAAGAACTCCGTATCGCGTTCTCGATGACACCCACGCAGATACCATGTTGATTGGCACAATTACAGATATTAAATTGAGGGCGATCTCAACATCAAGAACCACTGGGCTTGATAATGAAATGCTCATCACAGCCACGATCAATTTTGAATGGCTAAACCTTCGAACAGGCAAACGAATTATTGGAAGAGAGAGATTCTCTTCATCGGCACTTTTTATACCATCTCAACCCTCATCTGAACCATTAGAAATGGGACAATTCGCACTCGTGCAACAGTTGTCCACTGATATTGTCGATCAACTACAAGCCGCTTGGTAGTCTTTATTGAACATATTGCGGTTATGCATCGTAAGTCCGATACAATCTACAGTATCTCTAAATAATTGAACAACGGATTCCCCCATGGCAAACCCTACCGGCGATAAAGACGACAAAAAAACTCCCCCACAACCACGCATGAGCAGAGGTATTCTGAGTTGGATGCTCATTTGCTTTGTGCTGATCATGGTCTGGTCCATGATGAACAGTGCTGGCGGTGGCAGTGAGCTCACTGGGTGGAATGATTTTCTCACGAGAGCAAAAGCGGGTCAATTTGAAGACAATCGAGTCACAGTAAAAGATTCAGAAATTACTGCTGTTATCGGGAAAGATGCGAGTGGCAACTCTAAAGCAACTGATTTTAGTGCTGGTGAAGTTGTTTACTTCAGTGCCGATGGTCAAAACCGCCAATTCTATCTAGAAGAGTTGAAAGAAGCTGGCATTGATCACCGCACGGACACCGGCACTGGCTTATTTATGACAATGCTTATCAGCTGGGCACCGATGATTTTCTTGTTACTTCTGATCTTTTTCTTTATCTCTCGTTCTGCTCGCGCAGGAGGTGGACCCGGTGGCATGCTTGGAAGTTTCGGAAAATCAAAACATCGCCTTGCCGGTAAAGACTCGATCAAGGTTACCTTTGATGATGTTGCTGGAATTCAAGAAGCCAAAGAAGAAGTTCATGAAATCATTGAGTTTTTAAAGAACCCGAAGAAGTTTGCAAAAATCGGCGGACGGATCCCTCGTGGTGTGCTCCTTGTCGGCGCTCCTGGCTGTGGCAAGACACTCCTTGCAAAAGCGATTGCAGGCGAAGCAGATGTTCCATTCTTTTCAATTTCAGGTTCTGACTTTGTTGAAATGTTTGTCGGCGTTGGTGCAAGCAGAGTACGTGATCTTTTCAAGCAAGCCAAAGAGGCTTCCCCCTGTATTATTTTTCTTGATGAAATCGATGCTGTTGGCAGAAAACGGGGCAGCGGTTTTTCAAGTGGCGGGCATGACGAACGTGAACAAACACTCAATGCGATTCTTGTTGAGATGGATGGTTTTGAAGCAAGCGACCAAGTGATTATGATTGCTGCGACAAACCGAGCAGACGTTCTTGATCCAGCGCTCCTGCGCCCTGGTCGATTCGATCGTCAAGTAAATGTATCGTTGCCGGACCTTGAAGGTCGCCAAGCAATTCTAAAAGTGCACGCAAAGAAAATTAAAACTTCTCCGGGGATTGATCTAGCACGTGTTGCAAGAGGAACACCTATGTTTTCAGGTGCTGATCTCGAAGCACTCATCAATGAAGCTGCAATTATTGCAACACTCGCTGACAAGGAATTTGTTGACCAACTTGATATGGACGAGGCGCGTGACAAAATCCGTTGGGGACGTGCAAATAAGAGCCGCAAGATAGAAGAACTTGAACGCGTTGCGACTGCATATCACGAAGCAGGCCACGCTGTCGTGCAACATCTTCTTCAATATGCTGATCCAATTCACAAAGTCACCATTATTCCACGAGGGCAATCCGGCGGTGCTACTTTTAGTCTGCCTGAGAAAGATCGATATTTCTACAACCGCAGATTCATTGAAGCAAGTTTGCGAGTGCTCTGCGGAGGACGTATTGCTGAAAAAAGAAAAACTGGCGACATCTCTAGTGGTGCAAGTATGGATATTCGAATGGCAACTGATTATGCGCGGCACATGGTACTTGAGTGGGGCATGAGTGAACGGCTTGGATTTATTAATTACACGCCTGACCCAAACAGAGAAACAATTATTGCCGATCGCGATTACTCACAGGACACTGCAAGAGTCATCGATGAAGAAATTAAACGCCTGATTGATTTGGCGTTTGCTGATGCAGAGCGAATTCTTGAAGAAAACTGGGCTTGCGTCGAAGGTGTCGCTGACAATTTATTAAAGTATGAAACCTTGCAAAGCGATGAAATTGATGCAATCATGAGGGGCGAATCAATCGACCGGCCTTCTGTTGGCGATTTACTTGCAGAAGAAACTGCAACAACGAATTCCTCTGAGCCAAATGCTGATACTGGCGATGATAAACCTGCAGATGGCGCAATTCCCTCACCAGCATAAATTGACTCACGGGTCAATTTGTACGAACTAAGAGAAGACTTGATCTCAATTACAACCTGAGAACCAAGCCTGAGTTAGTTACTTTCAATCAGTGTGAGGCAATCTGTTTTTTGAACCCCACTGACTGCGATGGTTTTCAGAGGGGAACTTTCACCAGATGAAATTGAAACGCAGTTGTTCTTGATTCCAAGCATTTGGGCTACTAATAGGCATACCGCTTTGTTTGCTTTGCCGTCTTCAGGAGGTGCAGAAACTCGAACCTTTAACCTATCACCAATCAAACCAACAATTTCATCTGTACGGGCATTTGGTACAACTTTGATTTGAAATAGCACACCTGTTTCGGTTTCAAAAATGTTGAACATGTCAATCCCCTAGCACTCGCTTCTTACGCAGCAGATGGTGATAATGTTGTGCAAATCGATGCGCCTCATCTCGGATTGCTTGTACAAGTTTCAATCCAAGATTGTTTCGCCCAAGTTTGATTGGTTCTTCTTGCGTCGTCAAATATATCAGCTCTTCTTTTTTTGCAAGACTGATGACAAGCGGCGGTTTATTCCCTAAAACTGACAACCCCTCCATCGCAGCAGACAGTTGTCCTTTTCCTCCATCGATCACAATCAAATCTGGATATAACTCCAACCCTTCACCTGCATCGCGATACCTTCTTGAAATCACTTCTCGCATCGACATGTAATCATCATTTGTCGCTGTGTTGATTTTAAACCTTCTGTATCCATCTTTGTGCGGGCGACCATCAACAAAACAGACTTTAGACGCTACTGTTTCTGTTCCTTGTAAATGTGCGATATCGAACGCTTCAATACAACGAAGGTCCTCATTCGAGCCAAGCGCTTTCCTCAATGCTCGAATGGATTCAGCAGGATCACTTGCAAAAATAGTAACTTCTGATTGCCATTCTTCCTCGTGTTTTGTGCGATCACTCAATCTTTCAATTGCATTGATTTGATCACGAAGTCTCCTAGCTTCTTCATATTCTTTCTGTTTCGAAGCTTCTTCCATTTTATTTTTTAAATCACGAAGCATCACACTTCGTTTTGATTGCATGAACTTAAGAAATTGATCAATTTCTGACTTGTATTCTTCTCTACTTATTCGGTTCGCACATGGTGCTGAACAACGTTTAATTGCATGCAACAAACATGGGCGAAAAAATCGGTTCGTTTTATCATCTTCTCGAATCACTAGGGTGCATGTACGAAACTTATAAATCGTTTGCAACATGTGCACTGCATTATTCAAAGCCCACGATGATGCAAATGGTCCAAATAACTTAGCCCCCTTGAATTCCTTATCACCTGGCGATCGAGTGACAAAAACGCCTGGAAATTCGTCTTTTACAGTTACTGCAATATAGGGATACGTCTTCCCATCAAGTTGCATTGAATTATATTTCGGGCGATGATCTTTAATAAGCCTTGACTCAAGCAATAATGCCTCCCAGTCATCTTCACAATCAATGGTCTCGACATCATTGATCTCTGCGAGCATTCCCTGCTTCCAAGGACCAACGTCCGTAGATTTCCGAAAATAAGATCCAACTCTTTTTTTAAGTGATCCAGCCTTCCCTATATATAAAATTTCACCATCTGTGTCGTGCATGAGATATACACCGGCTGTATCTGGCAACAAAAGAGAAAATTCAGCTAATTTTTCTCTTTTTTTCTCCCATTTTGATGCAATATCTTCATTATTCATACGTATAACATTCTAACATTTTGATTTATCAAAATATAGCCTTGTTCTAGACTTTCGATTCTTGTACAATCAAAGATCGCCCTTGTAACCCCCCAATCCCTTTTATGGAGAAATCAATGAAACAACTATTAACCCTTACTCTCGTAGCCATGCTCGGCTTCGCAATAATCGGCTGCAACAAGACCGAAAAAGTGAATGCAAGCGCTACTGCTGCTCAATGTGACGGATCTTCCTGTGATCCTGCGAACTGTGACCCTTCAAAATGTGCAAGCATGAAAAATTGTGACAAAGCGGGAACAGATGCATGCCCAATGGCTGCTGCTAAAGCAAAGCCAGCTGCTGCAGGCGAAGCAAAAAGCTGCTGCTCAAGCAAAGCTAAAGCAAAACCAGCTGCTGCAGGTGCTTGTGATCCTTCCAAGTGTGGCGATATGAAAGATTGCGATCCAGCAAAATGCGCTTCAATGAAAAAAGGCGACAAAGCTAACTGTGACAAGACGAAAAAGGCAGGCGGCTGCCCAATGTCCGGTGGTAAGTAAACCATCTTTCGAATGATTACGAAGCAGGCCTCGCTTTTAGCGAGGCCTGTTTTTTTATGGGTACAATATGCCAATCATGTCCTCGATCTTACTCACAAACGGCAGAATTATTGATCCTCGCAGCCAACTTGACATAGTTGGAGATTTGCTTATTACAGACGATCGAATTGTTGCCTTGGGAAATGTCGAGAGCGAACCACCGGGAACGCAGACTATCGACTGCACTGGCCGCATTATCTCGCCAGGGCTCATTGATATTCACGTCCACTTTCGCGAACCAAGTAGCGGGCAACATGAAGAAACTATTAGAACTGGCGCAGCTGCAGCTGCTGCTGGTGGTTTCACAACTGTCTGCACAATGCCAAACACAACTCCCGCAACAGATTCCCCAGAACTCATTTCTACCGCGATACAAATTGCAAAAAGTGTAGGAAAATGCCGCGTATTACCCACATGCTGCGCGACAGTTGGTCGCCTTGGCAAAGAACTTGCACCAATTGCTGAAATGGTAAGGAGTGGTGCAATTGCCATCACAGATGATGGTGACGTTGTTGAAGACGACGCAATGATGGCAGAAGTGTTACAAGCCGCCAACGAAGTTGATCGCTGCTTCATGCAGCATTGCCAAGATCCAAACATGACAGTTGGTGGAGTGATGCATGCAGGGGAAGTCCAAGAAGAACTTGGCTATGGTCCTTGGCCCCGCGAAGCAGAAGAGTCGATCATCACGCGAGATCTTTCGCTAAACAAGGACATTGGCAGCGCTTGGCACGCACAACATCTCAGCAGTGGCGGTAGCGTTGCAATCATTGAAGCTGCACAACAAGCCGGACAACGAGCAACTGGTGAAGCATCGCCGCATCATTTATTACTCACAGACGATGCGTGCAAAACACATGGCACGATGGCAAAGATGAACCCTCCGCTTAGAACCAACAAGGATATTGATGAAATTAAAGATGGAATACAGCGAGGAGTCATCACTATCCTTGCTACAGACCACGCACCGCACCCACAATCAACGAAAGAGAAACCTTTTCCCGAAGCCTCATTTGGAATCGTGGGCATAGAGTGTGCCTTAGCTCTGTACGTGAAAGCACTCATTGAAGATGGCACGATTGAATGGGCACAGATGCTTGCAATGATGACCGCAAATCCAGCCAATTTGATCGGCCGAACCGACTTGGGAGGTCTTTCAATCAATGGCAAAGCAGATATCACTGTGATCGATCCAGAACGAGAATGGATCATCGATACATCTGAATTCCTTTCTCCTGCGAAAAACTGCCCTTTTAATGGTTGGAAAGTCAAGGGCAAGGCGGTTTTGGTTATTTTGGGCGGCAAAATCACACATACCTGCACACAAAAACAGCCACCTGTTGATATCGCCTAAACCATTGCAATTCGCCGAGTTTCGTGTAAAATCTCCCATTCGACTCAGTTTCTGAGCGATGGGCATCGTCGGTGGGCGGCAATGCTCAATTACCCTTAGGCGGCAGTGCTGCAATGGCACGCCAAAAAACGTGAAGCGCCCTTGTGCAGATCTTCGCCCACAAGACTGCCGGTATCGCTGCTAGGAAATACAGATGGCCGAAGAAAAAAAGACAGATGTCGTGAGCCGCTTACTTGAAGCTGGTATCCATTTTGGACAGCGAAGAAGTAAGTGGAACCCGAAAATGAAACCGTATATTTGGGGCGTTCGCAATGGTTTACACATCATTGATATTCGTGAAACCGTTAAAGGTTTGATGCGAGCAAAACTTTATATTCAAAATACCGTTGCTGGTGGCAAAGACGTAGTCTTTGTTGGCACAAAACGGCAAGCCCAAGCAGCAGTTCAAAAGTATGCTGGCGAAGCTAACATGCCTTGGGTTACAGAACGATGGCTCGGTGGCACACTCACAAACTTTCAAACAATTCGTTCGCGACTCAAGCGGTTGATCGAACTTGAAAAACTTGTTGATTCCGGTGAAATTGAAACGTACTCAAAGAAGATGACTTCACAATTGATGCGTGAGAAAGCAAAGATCACTCGTAACCTTGATGGTATCCGTAACATGAATAAATTACCGGGTGCGATGGTTGTGATTGATGCGAATAATGAAGTGAATGCACTTCGTGAAGCTACTGCCCTCCGAATTCCAACAATCGGTTTGATTGACAGTGATGGTGATCCTCAACTTGTCGATATTCCAATTCCAGGTAATGATGACTCTCTTCGATCTATCGAAGTAGTGATCTCTGAATTGATGTCAGCAGTCAGTGATGGACTTGCGGGTCGGCGTGCAAAAGAAGCTGCAGCACAGCGAAAGGCTGAAGATAAAGCAAAATCTGAAGCTCAAGAAGCTGCTGCTCATGAAGAAGCAAAGTCTCGTTCTTCACGGGCTAGTTTCAAAGCAGATGATTCAAAAGCTGCACCAAAAGATGATCAAGGTGGAGCAGCAACTGCAACTGCAGAAGCGCCTAAAACCGAAACAGACAAATAATGACAACTCAAACAACAACTGGAGATCCAACAATGAGTTTCACTGCAAAAGATGTCATGCAACTTCGCCAAAAAACTGGCCTTGGCATGATGGATTGTAAAAAAGCCCTCACTGAAAATAATGGTGACGCTGCTGCTGCTGAAGAGTGGATTCGCGCAAAGAAAAAGGGCAAAATGGATACGCGAACTGAACGCACAACTGGCGAAGGACGCATTGGTGTTGCATACGGCGACAACTGTGCTGTAATCGTTGAAGTGCAAACAGAAACTGATTTCACTGCAAAAAATGACGCTTTCTCAGACATGGTTGCTGAAGTCGCAAACTTTGCACTTTCATCAGATGATGGCGATGTCACTTGTTCTGATGACATGACAAAAGCGATTGACGAAATCCGCATCACGACTGGTGAAAATGCAAATTACGCACGAGGCATGCATTACAGCGGCGGTCACTATGGTCATTACATTCACCATGATGGCAAACGCGCTTGCCTTCTTCAAACAGATGGAGAAGTTGACAGTGATGTGCTCAAAGGCATTTGCCAACACGTCGTATTCCACGATCCACTGGGAATCAGTGCCGCTGATGTGCCCACTGATATCATTGAAAAAATTAAAACTGATGCAATTCAACAAGCCAAAGATACTGGCAAGAATGATGAAATTGCTCAAAAAATGGCAGAAGGTAAGGTTCGAAAGCATCTAGAAGAAAACACGCTTCTTGCACAAAAATATGTTCTTGACGAATCAAAGACAGTTCAAGAATTATTGCCAGAGGGCACTACTGTGACTGCATTCATCCGATACACACTCGGTGGATAACCACTAACATTTTAAAAAACACATTTTCAAACACCCCGGCATCTAGCTGGGGTGTTTTTTTCTATGACACTACGTTGATGTTCTATCAATCAATCCCCGAAGCAACACCGCCTTTTCGAGGGTCGCTCGCAGGTTTAAGCACATTGCCGTCGATAGAAATAGCCTGAACTACACCGACTGTTTTTCGTGTTGTTGTTTCGTGCCCTTTGCTTTGGATCGCATCGATCACAACTTTGTCATCCCACAGCTCCTCGAAGTAAACTTTGTCAGGCATCCATTGATGATGCAAGCGAGGCCGAGAAACTGCAGCAATGGGTTCATCGCCAAACCACACATTATTCAAAATCACTTGTACAACCCCTGAAATAATTCGAGGTCCACCAGATGCACCTGTAACAAATATCGGTTTCCCATCACGTAAAACTATTGTTGGAGACATACTTGATAGAGGTCGCTTCCCTACCTCAGGCAAATTTTTAGTCGACTGTTGTAGACCATATATATTTGTCCCAGTTGGCGGAGAAAAATCATCCATCTCATTATTCAATACAAAATCATAAGGTGTCACCAGAACTTGTGAACCAAACGAAGTGTTAACTGTCTCCGTTACAGCAACAACCATTCCATTTCGATCAACAACACATAAATGACTTGTCCCAGCATCGTCTGGTAATTGAGAAGACAAACCATAGGAAGAAGGTAATGCCGTTCGTTCATTTGAAACACGAGACGCAAGTTCATCTAGATAAGCAGGATCAATCAACTTTTCTATTGGCACATCAACGAATGCTGCATCTGCCAAATGCTCGGCCCGATCTGCAAACACGTGTTTCATTGACTCGATAAGTAAATGTGAATATAAAGGATCATCCCGATCCAATTCTGTCGCTCCCAAACGTTGCATCAAAGACAAAATTTGTGCAAGCGCAATACCCCCACTGCTTGGTGGTGGCATAGAAACAATTGTAAATCCACCACCAACATCAACAACCAATGGTTTTTCCCAGCGAGGACTATAAGTTGCAAGATCATTGTGTGAAATATGCCCCTCCGTGCTTGCAACAATGGCATTGGCTACATCACCTCCATAAAAACCAACAATCCCATGTTGTGCAATTTTTTCCAGAACGCGTGCTTGTCCGGGAAGAATAAGTTCCTTATCAATTTCAAATCGAGTCATTGCCGTAGCACGATCTTGCAACTCCATCGAAACTTTGTTCAGAGCCCTTTTAGCGCTTTCAACACCTGCTCGATACGCGCTGTCTGGAACGAAACCACCTTTCGCAATTTCAATTGCTGGCGCCATGACCTGTGAAAGAGGTAACTTGCCATATTTTTCATGTGCTGAAAGTAATCCTGCAACTGTACCGGGTACACCAACTGCATCGGGACCAACGCGAGAATTATGATTTTCATAGAAGCTAGGTCCCACAATTTCGGGTGCAGTTTCGCGATAATTTAACGCTACAAATGCTCCATCTTTGGGAGCGATCACCATGAAACCGCCACCACCAATCCCGCAAGAGAACGGTCTAACAACACTCAGTGTAAAACTCGTTGCTACAGCTGCATCAACAGCATTGCCACCCTCTTTTAAAATTCGTACACCTGCTTCTGAAGCAAATAGATGATCTGCTGCTACAGAACCACCTGAATATATAACTTGTTTCGCCGTACAACCACTAAGTATCGAAATCAAAAAAAGTAAGCGTATTAACATCCTTGTTCCTTCAAAAAATTAATTGCGTGTTGAATATCTTCAACTCTGTTATCACCCGCCTCGCGTTCAATTACAAGATTTATACCGTGTGGAATTGCAGGAAGAAATTCATTCCACTTTACATCTCCTGTACCTACAAGTACTTCCGTTCCCCAAGTGCCCAGAACTTTTGTTGCAGTAGCATCTTTGATGTGCACTTGTCGAACCCAAGGTTCTAATAGTTTGATTGCTTCTACCGGATCTCCTTGCCCATACAAAATCATATTCGCTGGATCAAAGTTAATGCCGATGTTTGGATGTGACAATTCGTCAAGAACACCAAGTAGAGTTGCTGCGTTTTCCTGCCCAGTTTCAAATGCAATGGTAATTTTGTTGTTCTCAAAAATATCCGCTATTTCATGCAACCGATCTAACATTTTTGTGCGTTCTTCCGAGTCATCGTGTGGCAGAAAACCTGCGTGAAAAGTAACTAGTGATAAACCAAGTTCACTTGCAATATCTGAACTTGCTTTGGCACGATCCAATGTTTCAAGCCACGTTGCATCTTGCCGGACACCACCTGTTCGAGCAATGGATTCGAGGCTCGAATAATCCTCACCTGAAGGTTCAAACATGCCGCTGATCACCATGAGACCCGCCTCAGACAAAGATGATTTGCACTGTTTCCATGCATCATTTTCTAGTAAGGGGAAGAGAGCGAGTTGCACCGCACGAATATTGCATATTTGTAGTGCTAAAATCAATTCTTCTGGGCTTTTGGGTTTCAGGCTCCAACTGCATATTCCAACTTGATGACTTATCATTGGGTATAGCCTACAATACCTAGGATTCACTAGGTAGATAACATGACCATGTCTTCAATCCAAGAACAATGCGATTTGGCTTCATCTGAGCAAGAAGTTACCGATTCAGGCACTTCAGGATGTCCAATTGAAGAAATCCAACCACAACCTGAGGATTTATCCTTCTGGGAAAAAACTGAAGCATACATCACCAGATTGAGCACAAAAAATAATTTTTGGCACCGAGTTTGTTCATTGATTTGGCTCCCCTTTGCCTTTCGTAGCGGCATCACTATGCGAAGAATTACACATGACCGAT
Source organism: Phycisphaerae bacterium (assembly GCA_018656645.1). Classification (GTDB taxonomy): domain Bacteria; phylum Planctomycetota; class Phycisphaerae; order Phycisphaerales; family SM1A02. The sequence goes on along the minus strand of JABHZL010000046.1, from coordinate 20,286 downwards.
TCACTGCAGTTTTGCCATTTAAGCGATCAAACCGAAATTTCTACAACGCAATGGCTGGCGCGGCTCTTTTAGGAAATAGTGAAGTTGCCGCAGGGATGTTTTTGTTTAAGCATTGCGGAAGTGATTATGCAGTTGTTTGTAAAAATATGTCATACCGATTCTTGCGGCCTTGCTATGGACCTGCGGTTTACAATGTGAAAAATGCAGATCAAGTGCGAGACGAACTCAATGAACAAATGAAATTTGGTGTGGAATTCAACATTGACTTTACCCTTGACATTACACAAACATTACACAAACGCGAAAAAGAGATTCGCGTTGGTCGGTGTGAACTTACTTTTCATTGCACTCCAAAATCCATGATTCGCCAACGATTTAGTCGCAAGAAAAAGCAAAAAGAGGCGAAGTGAAGCTATTCAAAACAATCGGCTGGGGACTGTACCTCGCGTGCAGTTGGACGTGGTGCATTGGCATGTTTCTCCCTATTGTATTAATCGACCGTTACGGTTGGAGTGGTTTTTTTATGTTCGCGATTCCAAATGTAATTGGATGTACCGCTTTTGGTTATGTACTGCGAACTCCAGAACGATCTAAGAAACTTGCTGAAAAATACCGAGGGGCACTCGCAAGCTTTGCAGTGATCACAATCGCATTTCACGCATTTTTTCTAGCAATTGTTGCGAGATATTTCATCCCAGATCTACCTGCGTGGTGGATGATTGCACTTCCATCAATCGTATTACTATCAGGCCTGATCATTAGTTTTTTGCCAAATCGCTTATGGCCAATACTTGCAACGGCAGTTTGGACTCTCTCTCTGGGCATAGGAATATCATTTTGGCCCGGTTCTATTAATGTCGAAACGACACAAACGCACCCTTGGCAAGAAGTAGTTTGGCTGCTACCAATTACAACCTTTGGATTTTTGCTCTGTCCGTATCTTGACCCAACATTCCACAAAGCATTGCAATCCTCACCTTCGAAACATTCATTTGGTGTGTTTGGGCTGACTTTTGCGTTAATGATCGGCCTGACTTGTTTGTATCGTGATGCATTCGTAGCGGGCTTTGCATTTGTGATTGCAGTTCACATCATTTCTCAAGCAATATTTACAGTTGGAGCGCATATTCGAGAAGGCTGGCTGTGCGAAGTTAAAGCTCGCAGAACAATCTTTGCATTAGGCACAATTATTGCTTGTGCTGTTGGCATTGCAATCGCACATCGCGAATATGAGAACGTTCGTGCTGTGGCAAATGATTACTTGCGGTTCTTTGTCTTTTACGGATTAGTTTTTCCAGGGCTCGTCGCAACATTTGTTTGGACAAAGAAACAGTTTACACCACTACGTATAGCACTCTTCTCACTTGTCGCCATTGTTTCACTACCACTCCTTGAAGCTGGTTACATCGGTGGGAGTGCATGGCTTTCAGTCTTACCAGTCGTCGTCTTCGCAACGTGGGCATTCGCAGACCAAATAAACCCACGGTCAACTTGACCGCTGATCAATTTAACGTTTGCCACAGCACTTTTTGTACTTCTTGCCACTTCCGCACGGACAGGGTTCATTGCGACCAACGGTCATTGCACCACCTGAAGTAGGATCGTCCTTGGACGCAGCAGCAGATGCTGCTCTAACAGATTGCTCTGCTACTTTCGGCTTTGAGCGAGGCTGCTGAGAAGTTGGTTTTGCAGATTCTTGCTTTGGTTGCTGCTGTTGTTGCGGCATCCGAACCTGCATTTTCGCTTTGAACACCAAATCTGTTACACGATCTTGAATGTTTCCAAACATTTCATCAAAATTACGAGCACCTTCACGCTTAAATTCAATCCTAGGATCTAACTGGCTAAACGATCGGAACCCAATGGATTCGCGAACTTGGTCCATTTGATGCAAGTGATCTTTCCATGCTCCATCGAAAATTTGCAAGAGAACATTACGTTCAAGTTGCGCAAGTTCTGCACGTTGCATTTGTTTGATTTTCTTCGTTGCAACAAATAATGGATCTGTTTCAGCTTGCTCTTTTTCATCATCAGTCAGCGCGAAGTTCCAATTTGTCCGTAACCAAGCATCGATATCGCCTCCACTCTCGTCAACGATGCGCTGCGCACGTCTTTCCGTTCGATCTTCATCCCATCTACTCGCTTCTTCAAGTAAGAATTTTTTCAAATCATCAGGATTGTTGGAAGGCAACGTTTGCGGTGTCCAATCAAGTTCGTATTTCAATTTTACCCACTGGCAAAATGCTTCGATAGCTTTTGCTGGGTCTTGTTGCAATCGCATTGATGTCATATCAATCATAAATTCAACAGGATATATTTGCTCTCGTGTTCGATAGGCATCTAAAGCACGTTCCATCACAAGGTCTACTGCTTCTTCAGGTTCAAGATCTGTGAGATCCGAACTATCAAATGATATTTCAAACTTTGCAATAATCCACTTTGCCAATTCTTGTTGTCCATGTTGTGCCACAAGATATGTATCAAGTGGAGACAAATCGGTTGATTGGATTTTTGCTGCAGCTGATTCTTCAATTCTTGCAACAATTTCTTCACGATCCATTTCGGTTGCTTCAGTAATAGTTAGATCACTGTCCCACGCTGCAACTGCCCAGTCAACAGCGGCTTTGTAATCCCAAGTTGTTTCATCTCGTTCAGAAATTTTACCATCACCAAGATCAATCGTATCTGGAAGATATTCGCCGATCGTTACACGAATGACTTCTGCGGATTCTCCAAGTGCATCACGAATAATAAGTTTGTGTAAATCTTCTCGATCTTTGCCAATCATGCGGTCTGCGTCGATCGTTACAGAAATGTTTTCTCGTAACCACTCTTCAATACAATTTGCTGAATACGAGGGGTCAAGGTAATTAAAAACTGAATCCTCTACTGCTTGTTCTATATACTCAAAAATGAGTTCACGTATTTCGATGCCTTCTAAAACACGTTGCCGCAAATCGTAAAAGACATGCCGTTGATGATCCATTACTTCGTCATATTCAAGAATATTCTTTCTAACGAGAAAATTGCGTTCTTCAACTTTACGTTGTGCCTTTGTGATTGCCTTAGTGAGCATATTGTGCTCAATAGCAACGCCTTCTTTCATCCCCATTTTGCTTAAAAGTTGAAGTGTTCGAGGACCTGCGAACATTTTCATCAAATCATCTTCAAGACTCAAGAAGAAACGGGTTGAACCGTTATCACCTTGACGACCACTTCGACCACGAAGTTGATTATCAATTCTGCGTGCTTCATGTCTTTCCGTTGCTACAACATGCAAACCACCCATGTCTTCAATATTTTCATAGAAGCGAAGGCGATGCAACATACATGCACCACTTCGATCTAAATCTTCCATCATTTTCTTTTCACTTGTAGAAGATGCCTTATCACCGTCAACCCACCAACAGAATGTGCTCCACCATTTCCCAAGTAATTGTTTGAAAATTGCTGCATCATCCATTGCATCAACATCTGATTTTTTCAAACCCAGATCCTTTGGAGCTACATGACGCCAAATGCGCTTGACAACCTCTTCTTCGCCAAGATCTGCAGTAACGTCACGTGGGCAAAGGTCGCGACGCTTCCAATACTCAATTAATTTATCTGGCGTGAGCGGGCTCAACTTAATGTCTGTACCACGACCAGCCATATTTGTTGCAACAGTCACAGCACCAAGGTTACCAGCAAATTTTACGATTTCTGATTCACGTTCATGCTGTTCGGCATTTAGTACTTCGTGATCGACCTTGAACCTATTGGTAAGTGCATCACTAAGTTCCTTGGATTTCTCTACACTCGTTGTTCCCACCAAAGTTGGTCTACCAATATCGTGCATGGCGTGAATTTCGTTGACAGCAGCAGTCACTTTATCTTTTTCAGATGTGAAAACTAAGTCGTTGTGATCAATTCGAGTAATTGGCACATTTGTTGGAATTACAATGACATCAAGTGAATAAATTTCATAAAACTCAGTAGCTTCTGTGTCTGCAGTACCAGTCATGCCTGCAAGTTTTTCGTACAACTTGAAGAAATTTTGGATGGTGATTGTTGCCATCGTTTGTGTTTCTTGCTTAATTGGAACGGCTTCCTTCGCTTCAATTGCTTGATGCAAACCATCTGACCATTGTCTCCCAACCATTTTACGGCCAGTGTTTTGATCAATAATTACAATCGTTTGTTCACCTTTTTCATCAGCTGCAACGATGTAATCTGCATCACGTTTATAAACTGCATGTGCGCGGATGGATTGTTCCAAAAGGTGTGGCACATCCATATTTTGCCCTACATAAAAGGAGCCGATTCCAGCTTCTGTTTGGGCTTCAGCAATTCCCTCATGTGTAAGAGTTGCTCGTTTTTTATCAAGTTCTAGCTCAAAAAACTGTGTATACGCATCTCGAGTTGTCTCGAGTTCTGGAAGCATTTTTTTTGCTGCATCCATTTTTTGCTTCATTGCTGGAACCGCTGACTTATCCATTGCGTTTCGGATATCACCTTCAAGCCCACTGATCGTAACAAGACAAGTTTGCACCGCTTGATCAGCGTCATCCCATGGCTTTTGTTTTGCCATTAAATGCCTAGCTAAACGATCGGCAAGATCGTAGCGTGGTTGTTCATTATGGGCTTGTCCTGAGATAATTAAGGGAGTTCTCGCCTCATCAATTAATGTTGAGTCAACTTCATCGACGATTGCGATTTGCCGATGTTTTTGCACTTGCTCTGCTGTCGACATTTTCATGTTGTCACGAAGGTAGTCAAAACCGAACTCTGCCGTTGTTCCATAGAGAACGTTACATTGGTATGCGACTTGTTTCAGCTGTGGAGGTTGCATGTGCTGTGGATGAATTGCACCAACTGTTAAACCAAGCATACGGAAAAACGGGAACGTCCAATCGCGGTCGCGTTGCACGAGGTAATCATTGACTGTGACAACGTGGACTTGTTTCCCAACAAGTGCAGCGAGATAACAAGCAAGAGGGGCAACAATTGTTTTACCTTCACCAGTCTTCATTTCTGCAATGCGACCTTCATACAGAACGACCGCGCCAATTAGTTGCACATCAAATGGCCGGGCGCGAAATGGTGGTTTTGATTTTGGATAAATCTTACGAACTGCAGCGTAAAGTTCATGAGGAATATCAACAAATTTCCATGCCGGAACAGGTTCATTTGAACCAAGGAACTCTCCTGTGGGAGGATGCGCTTCGGTAGCATCCATAGTTGCTTTGGTTTCTTCGAAGAGTTTTCTTGCATCATCATCAAGTAGTGATGGATCAAACTCGTGTATCGGATCAAATATGTTTCTAATTCCTACCGCTCTGTCCATCGTTTCTCTTGCAACGGCGAATGCTTCTGGAATCAGATCCGTTTCGGACTCTTTACCACTAGCTATCCGTTCACGAAACTCTTCTGTTTTTGCTCGTAATTCTTGGTCCGTCAAAACCACAGTTTCGGATTCAAGTGCTGAAACTTGATCTACCAATTTCATATATCTTTTGACTAGCCTGTCATTTCGGCTACCAAAGAGTTTTCGACCAATCGTACCTACTACGGGAACGCCCATGCGTCACCTCACTTTTTTATCTAAATGGAAATGTAATAAATGAAAATTTGCGATCTTATATCGCCACACAACGAAATCTATCGGATTGATGGTGGCGGTAAGTTCTGAAGTTCCATATTGATCCCCGGAAGAATTGGAGTTCTGCGTAAAGCGGATGAAACATCCTCATTCTTGACCTGAAATTGGCATTCATATGATTCCAATTCGTATGCAATTTGTGATGTCGTTCCACCTACAACAACTGTTAAAACAGTTTGCGTGGTTGCTGGCATCGCTACTGCTGTCGTGCCAAGACAGCAAAATACGACCAAGAGCATTGCCAATCGGTTTGTACGGTCATTTCGCATCCATAGATTATACCCTCATTTTCAAATAATCCAACTCCTTAACCATTTTGGACTTGGCGCCGGTGCCAGGTCCAAGTGCCAGATATCCGGGGGACTGGTCCAAGTGCAAGTGCGTACGGTTATGATGCCTTACATGGATCAAATTGACCTCAAAATTGGTGAAATGAACTGCGCCGCATGCAGCTCTAGTGTTGAAAAAGCCCTTTTGTCCATAAATGGAGTGGAATCTGCTTCCGTTGCTTTTGCAACTGGGCGTGGAACAGTGACTGGCAAGGGTCTTGATGGTGAAGCGCTCGCCGCCGCCGTAACTGCCTCGGGCTATCCAGCCACGGTCGAGGATGCTGGCATCGATCCTGCCAAAATGGCGACTGAAATTGAACAACGGCAAAAGAAAAATGCTTCCAACTGGAAACGCCGAGCGATTCTCGGCGTAGCAATTTGGGCGCCTTTTGAAGCACTGCATTGGAGTGCAGGAACCCTTGGTCTTGAAGGTCCTTGGATTCCATGGATTATGTTTGCTGCATCAACTGTTTCAATGATTTTGGTCGGCAGTGGTTTTTTTACTTCTGCATTTGCAGCAGCCAAAAGATTACAAACAAACATGGATACGCTCATTTCAATAGGCGCATCTTCTGCGTACTTCTTTTCTCTGTTTGTATTTATCGCTAAAAATTATGGTTACGAAACTGGTCATCCAATGTACTTCATGGAAGCGGCCGCCCTGCTTGCAATTATTAGTATTGGACATTGGCTTGAAGCCACATCATCTGCAAAAGCTGGTTCTGCAATTCGCGAATTGCTCCGCATGCAACCCGATGTTGCAGAACAGGTCAACGAAGATGGTTCAACAACCGAAATTCCAACGGGAGAAGTTTCTGAAGGGGTACGATTGCTCGTACGTCCCGGTAGCCGAATTCCAGTTGACGGTCATGTTGTTGAAGGCGCAAGCGAAGTTGATGAATCAATAGTTACAGGTGAACCCCTCCCAGTAGCAAAAGGAATCGGCGATGTACTCATCGCCGGATCGATGAACACATCTGGTCAGCTCGTTCTTAAAACAAACGTCGACGGTCGACACACAACCGTTTCTCGAATTGCCCAACTCGTTACGAACGCCCAATCGAGCAAAGCAGGTATGCAGCGCCTTGCTGACAAAGTCGCTAGTATTTTCGTTCCTATCGTCCTTGCGATTGCAGCAGTAACAGTCATCGGTTGGATAATCGCAGGAGACACCGAAACAGGAATTGTTTCTGCTGTCACGATCTTAGTCATCTCATGTCCATGTGCGCTTGGACTTGCAACACCTATGGCAGTGATGGTTGCAGCGGGCGAATCGAGTTTGCGTGGTATTTTAGTGAAAGACGCTGGATCTCTTGAACTCGCAGGAAAAACTGTCACGTGTATTTTTGATAAAACCGGAACGCTTACACTTGGAAAACCTGTTGTCGAACAAATTACTCCAGAAAGTGGTTACTCAAAAACTGAACTCATCAGGCTCGCAGCTTCCGTCGAAACTCCAAGTGAACATCCTATTGCCTCTGCAATAGTAAACGAAGCACATAAACAAAACATCGAAGTTCCAACAGTTGTTAATTTTCAAGCAACACCCGGAAGCGGCGTCAAAGGCGAAGTCGATGGAAGAAAGGTTGCAGTCTTGCGAGATAACGCAGCAACGTGCCGCGTAGAAGTTGAAGACTCTTTTATTGGTCGTATTTCTGTTACTGACGAAATCCGTCCAGATGCAAAAGATACAATTGCACGATTAGGCACACTCGGAGTTGAGGTACACATGCTTTCGGGTGACAGAACTGAAAATGCAATCGCCGTTGCGAAAGAAGTTGGCATCAAAACAGAACATGTCCACGCCGAAGCTTCACCAAGCGAAAAAACTGAAATTGTTGCCAGCCTTCCAAGGCCTTCGATGATGGTCGGTGATGGGATCAACGATGCTGCTGCCCTTGCAGCATCAGACGTAGGTGTTGCGATAGCATCAGGAACAAACGTTGCAATGGAATCGGCTTCGATCATCATTCCGTCGAATTCCATTGAATCAACCGCAGAATCCGTTTCGATTGCAAGAGATACGCTTAAAACAATAAAACAAAATCTTGTTTTTGCTTTCATGTATAACGTTGCTGCAATTCCGCTCGCAGCATTCGGGGTTCTCGGACCACACGGACCCCTCATTGCAGCTGCTGCAATGGGCTTTAGTGATGTCACAGTCATTGGGAACGCAATTTTACTCAAACGAAAGCTGCGGCAGCAACGTATCATGGAAAATATGCAATAGCTCTATCAAATTAATCGTTCAACGCAGCACGATTATATTTTTTCACAAACCACTTGGAGTCTCTCTATGCAAAGTAGCACACTCAAAAAGCTAGATAAAAGCAAATTTGATGAGTGGAAGGCACAACACCTTCTCAACCGCGCTGGTTTCGGAGGAACAGAAAGACAAATATCTTTACTTACAAAAATGGGGCTCGATAAAGCAGTTGAGTACATTGTTGAGTATGCACGAGTCAAAGATCCTTCACCAGTACGTGCAGAGGATTTTGACAACGACATCATGCGACCGCGCACAAAGAGCGAAGGGCAAATGATAAAAAAAGCTCGGCAAGATGGTGATGAAGCAACACTTGAAACACTAAGGCAAGAGCGACAACGACGACAACGTGCCGATCGAAAACAAATTTCTGAAATGGAAGAATGGTGGCTCAAACGTCTGATCGAAACGCCACGACCACTTGAAGAAAAACTAACACTCTTTTGGCATGGTCATTTTGCAACTGGATATCGAACAATTGAAAATAGCTTTCACATGTATCAGCAAAATGCATTTTTCCGTACAAATGCCATGGGAAACTTCAAAGAAGATTTAGTTCGTGGCATCGTGCACGATCCAGCAATGATCCAATATCTCAATAATCATCAAAATCGCAAAGAAGCTCCAAACGAAAATCTCGCCCGTGAACTAATGGAACTCTTCACTCTTGGCGAGGGCAACGGGTACACAGAAGATGATATAAAAGAAGGTGCCAGAACCTTGACGGGGTATACCTTCGAAGACGATGCTTTCGCATTCAGAACCCGTCAACACGACGAAGGCGTCAAAACAATATTTGGTCGACGAGGACAATTTGATGGTGATGATTTTGTTGATCTGATTTTCACAAGACCAAGTGTATCTACATTTGTTATCTGGAAGCTCTATCGTTTCTTCATCAATGATTTGCCACATGGGCCAACACCAGATGCTACAAAATATGTTGGGCAACTAGCAAGTGTATTCAAACGATCAAATTGGAAAATCAAAAATGTCATGAAAGCCATGCTTCTTTCGGAACATTTTTATGATGAAGAAAATGTACGTTCAATTATCAAGAGCCCTATCCAATTGATTGTCCAAGCAATGCGAACTGTCAATCCTCCAGATCGAAAAAAGTTGTTGCGAACACTCTCACTTGCATCCAATTTGATGGGGCAAAAACTATTCGCTCCCCCTTCTGTAAAAGGTTGGGATGGTGGAAGAGCTTGGATCAGCACTTCAACCATGTTTATGCGGCAAAATACCCTTCTCTTTTTACTCACTGGGCAAAAACCAGATGGATATGCTTGGAATGCTGATGCAAGTAAATATGATGCTATTTCTTTGCTCGGTGGAAGAACAAAATCTCCAAAACAAGCAGTGCGATACCTACTTACTAACGTACTTTGCAATCCAAACATTCAAAAGGAACGAGAAGACGCTCTCCTTGATTATTTAAAAACACAACACAACGTACTAGACAATAGAACTGTAACTGGCTTACTCACATTGATAACTGCAATGCCAGAGTATCAACTTAGTTGAGGAACGACGCATGACACATCACCATCCACATGAAAACGAAAATCTTAGTACGGGAAATGACAATACATACAGCAGACGGTTGTTTATGCAGCAAGGGATGGTTTTTCTGTCTATGGCTACAACAGTGCCAACATTCTTGCAAAAATCTGCCCATGGAATCATGCTTCCTGTCGGTTCATTAGTTTCTTCTCAAGCAGGCGTGCCTGATGACAGAGTCACAGTCGTGATTCAACTCGCTGGGGGAAATGATGGTCTAAATACAGTAGTGCCGTATGGTTCTAGAGATTACTACAACCACCGTTCTCAATTAGCAATTGGTGCACCAGGAAGTTCAAGAAGCAATGCAGGAAGCGCGTTGTCGATTCCTGGGGCTGATGGTATTGGGTTACATCCAAACCTCACAGGGCTTCGTGAACTTATTGATAATGGACAAGCTGCAATTATGCAGGGAATTGGGTATCCCAACCCGAACCGTTCACACTTCACTTCTACAGATATTTGGCATACAGGAAATCGTTCTGCTCAAGGGTATGGTTGGTTAGGCAAATATTTTGACAACACATGTGCAGGCAAACCAAATCCAAAGGGATCAATTGCAATCGGTCCCAAAGCGCCGCTTGCATTACATGGCAAGACACAAAAAGCGGTTAATTTTGAAACTGAAGAGTTGTTCAAATGGGCAGGAAAAGATTCTGATGATTCACTTGCAACAACATACGATGACATCAATCGCCGAGATTCTATGCAAGGCGTATCTAAAAACAGCCAATTAGATTTTCTCGTTCGAACATCATTGGATGCTCAAGTTTCTTCAGACAAAATTCGAAAAGCAGTGCAAGTTCAACCTCTTGTGAAATACCCAGATGGAAAACTCGCTCAGCAGTTGCAAATGATTGCTGCGATGATTCGAGCTGAACTTCCAACCCGTGTTTATTATGCGAGTCTTGGCGGATTTGACACACATGCAAATCAACTAAACTCTCACGCTAATCTTATGCGTCAGGTTGGGGATTCACTCAACGCATTCCAAAAAGATATTTCAACACAGGGGAATGGGGGTAAAGTCCTCACGATGATGTTCAGTGAGTTTGGACGCCGTGTAGCCCAAAACGGTTCAGTTGGAACAGATCACGGTACTGCAGCACCAATGTTTTTGATTGGCGACATGGTAAAGCCTGGTTTACTTGGAACGCATCCATCCTTGACAAAACTTGATGAAGGTGACTTGATCTATAACACAGATTTCAGACAAGTGTATGCCACCGTTCTCAACGATTGGATGGGCGCGGATGACAAGGCAATACTTGGTAAGTCTTACACAAAAGCCGATGTGCTAAAGTAAGTTGAACTTCTCCCGAATGTAGTGAAATTCAATCGATTTGAGTCACAATAAAGTCGCCACTATTTGGAACGACACTGCAAGTTTGGGAATTGCCATTCCCCCACGTAATATCTAATTTTACAGGCACACGACCTGTGTGAAACGTAAACGTAGGATTTGTAGAAACAGATGACTGAAACCCCCCTCCGCTATGATTCCACCTAGAAATAACTGAGCCATCATCAAGGGTTAGTTTCAATGCAGCACCTAGTGCATGACCCTCTAAATGAATTACTAAGGGCTCAGCACCAACTGCATCATTGCGTAACACTCGAACAGGCCCGTTTCGCTGAGAAACAATAACATCGGTGTCCCCATCACCATCAAGATCCCCAAAAACAGCAGCTCGATCTTGATATTTTTTTGGATTCTTTTGAGCCTCTACTTTTACAAAACGTTTGCCAACTCGGGACATCCACAACATGGGTTGAAAAAGATCACTGTCCATTGTATTTGCTGTAGCTTCTGGGTACACATGTCCATTCACAACGAGCAAATCTTCGTCACCATCAAGATCAAAATCATGAAAACCACACGACCACCCGAGTAATGTACGGCTTAGTAAACCTAAACCATATAAATTTGTTCGGTCTTCAAAATAGTTATCCATTTGCAACATCAGTGTATTTGTATCACTTGAAAAGTTTGTTGTGAAAAAATCTGGTGATCCGCTGCCATCAACATCTGCGATGGCAATTCCCATTGTTGCTTGCATTGAACCATCACCGTTGACAGCCAAGCCACTATGTATTCCTTCTTGTATAAACCGTTCACCAGAATTACGCCCGTTGTTCTTAAAAAGAAAATTTGCCATTGAATCATTGCCAACATAAATATCTTGCATCCCATCACCATCAACATCAAGAATGACAACATTCAAAGAAAATGCTGGTGGTGCATCGAGTTGCCACGCTTCAGTTGCATCCGAAAATGCACCATCGCCCATATTTTCATACACAATATCACTCTCAGGAATCATCCCATGTGGACCACCAAGGACTGACGTCCCCTTGTACTTTGCCCTAGGAGGAGGGTTTTTCGAATCAAATTCAAGATAATTACAAACATATAAATCGAGATCGCCATCGTTATCAAGATCACCAAAAGCAGCACTTGTCCCCCAACGAGCATCTCCAACACCCGCTTGTTCGGTGATATCTGTAAATGACTTCCCTCCATTATTCATAAGCAACACATTTGGACCAAAACAAGTGAGGTACAAATCTTCAAAACCATCGCCATTAACATCACCGACCGCTACTCCATTTGCCCAACGCTTGACGTCAATTTTTTTATCTTCCGTTACGTCTAGAAATACAATCGAACCATCACTAATGTTTTCATACAATCGGCATGGTTGGTCTGAAGCGTTGACAACGAACACATCCAAATCACCATCATTGTCATAATCAAAGAGTGCGAGCCCCGTTCCATTGACTTCTATAATTTGCGTTGCATCTTTTGAACCGCAAACAGTCGGAGTGATGTCAGTTTGAACTTCTGTAAAAATAAAACTTGGTTGAGGCGTTTCTCTTTGCTCACAACCAAACAGAATGAATAAGAATAACAACCGTTTCATTCTGGAAACCTCGTAACATGATCATGTATGTAAAAACGTTCTTTAGCTTCTTTTGATTTCTTTAGTAATTGTTCAATTCGTGCTGCGTGTGTTGAACGGTCGTATGTTGTTGCGAGTCGATACCAAGCTTCATACAAATCTGGGTCGAGTTCAACTGCATGCATATACATCGATTGCGCAGCGTTCACGTTTCCTTGCAAGACAAACACATCACCAAGACGTGACATTGCTTTTGCTTGCGGCTTAGAATTTCCCTCTTGCGCGGCAATAGATTTGGTATACAACACTTCCGCTTCATTGAGGTTACCTGCGTTCATCGCAAGCAAACCAAGTCCAAAGAGAGAATCGCCCTCTTTTGGATGCATCGTCAAAAATGTATTGAACGCATTTTTTGATTTCTCAACCTCGCCTAAGTAATAGTACGACCACCCCAAAAAGTGCCATGTTGGAGGATACCGATCTTCTAAATTATCGAAAGTTGCTGCTTTTTCAAACCATTCCACAGCTTTTGTGTATTTTTTTTCTTGATGGTAACTTAGCCCCAAGAGAAACAAGGGCTGGGCAGATGCACTCCGATCATCCATGTACTGGCGAATTCTAACCCTCGCAGATCCCGTATTGCCTGCAATAATCAAGGAATAGTGGGTATTCAGCGATGCATCAAGTGGTACCTCTTCTGTTGGTTGATCCTGGCAGCCCAAAAGCAGAAAAAAGGATATTAATATATGTTTTAAATTACACATACTCTTCATACTATTCCAGCACATATACATTAATAGTTGCAACTAAATCTATAAGGATATCGTATCCTCTTATGAAGGATATAAAGGAGAGAAATACATAATGTTTAATAATCAACGCACTCTCCGTGCACTTTGCTTAATTGGTTTTTCAAGTACTGCCCTCGCCACTTCTCCACAAGAGCGCCCTGGAGAACCACTCGCAACCCTCACAGCCGATCTACTCAGTAGGTTTGAAATCGGAAAAATCGCCTTCAACGAAGACCTCACTATCGAAGGCGGACTCGGGCCAATTTTTAACCAAACAAGTTGCGGAAGTTGCCACAACAACCCTATTGGCGGTGCAGGATCACAAACAGTCACACGCTTTGGGTTCATAGGAAAGAAGGGCGGATTCGATCCACTTGCAGAACTTGGTGGCTCGCTTAGACAAGCAGAAGCCATCAACGATGACTGCGCAGAGTTTGTGCCACCTGAAGCAAATGTCACTTCACTTAGAGTAACCAATAGCGCACTCGCCTTTGGTCTTGTTGAAGCAATCAGCGATGCTGATCTTCTAGCAAATCGTGATTCGCAACCAGAAACACTTCGGGGGCATGCTCACATGGTCTCAAACTTTGAAGATCCAACCGACGAATTACATGTAGGTAGATTTGGTTGGAAAGCACAAGTTGCTTCAGTATTAACTTTTTCTTCAGATGCATCTCAAAATGAAATGGGGTTGAGTAACCGTTTCCTACCTTTCGACAACGCTCCTAACGGTGACGAAGAACTTCTTGCGAATTGCGACACTGTTGCTGATCCCGAAGATGGCCCTGATGCAGATGGTTATGACTTCATTGATCGAGTAACAGACTTCCAACGTTTTCTCGCTCCACCATCCCAAACACCGCAGATGGGCATGCAAGGCGAAACCGTTTTTATAAACATTGGTTGCGCCGTATGCCACACACCCACGTTTACAACGGGCAATGATCCAGAAACAGAATCAGTCCTTAGAAATGTATCCATTCAGCCTTATGGTGACTTTCTACTTCACGACATGGGTATTGCAGGTGATGGAATTGTGCAAGGTGAGGCAAACGGGCAACAACTAAAGACGCCACCTCTTTGGGGTGTCGCTTACCGCGATCCACTTTGGCACGACGCACGTTTTAGTGCAGGCACGTTTGATTCTCGTATTCGTGATGCTATTGCAGAACACGGTGTTTTTGGTTCACAAGGCGAACCTTCAGCTGAAGCATTCGCTGCACTCGGAGTTGATGATCAAAACGCACTCATTTCTTTTCTAGGATCACTTGGTCAAGTTGAATTCGACAGTGATTCTGATGGAGACGTTGAACGAAACGATTTTCATGGTTACTCCGACACAATCGGTTTCCATCCTTGCTTCGGGACGACTGTCACCCCAGATGATCCATGTGCAATTCACGACGTCGATCAAGACGGCGACATTGACCTAGATGACTTTGATGTGTTCCTCATTGCATACGATGACGAATTTGCTGACTGCAATGAGAACGGCACGAATGACCTGCTCGATATTCTTCTTGGAGAAACAGATGATGACAACAACGGCGTTCCAGACAGTTGTCAAACATGCTTAGGTGACCTTGATGGCGACGGTAATCTTGGAGTGAGTGAAATTCTCACAATGATCGATGCGTGGGGACCATGTATGAATTGTGCTTCAGACATCAATGGAGATGGCGAAGTTGACGTGACCGATCTTCTTTTCATCGTTGGAAATTGGGGCCCCTGCTCATGATAGTAACTACCATTCTTGTTACGGAACTCGTTCTTTCAGGCGGGTTCGCAAACTTCACGAACCAAACGGACGCGAGGCTCATCTGTGATCCTTCTCTTGGATCAAATGATTCACAAGAAAAAGATTACGCTTGGGGCGATGTTGATTTAGACGGCGACATTGATCTCGTGTGCATTCGCAAGGAACCTTTCACTTCAACAGGACGTGACATCAATGTTCTCCTTATGAATGAAAACGGCGTCCTCACTGATCGTACAACAGAATATGCAACAAACACTGATGTTTCTGGTGACCAAGGATTCTTTACCCCAACAAATGATCGTGACATCATTCTTCACGATCTTGACCTCGATGGCTGGCTTGACATGATTACAGTCACGACGCTCACCGACAATTCCACCAAAGAATTATCTCATCCTCGGATTTATATGAACCTTGGCGAGAGCGATGGCATTTGGCAAGGCTTTCGCTTTGAGAATGCACGTATTCCCCAGATGCACGACACTGCTGGACCTAGGTTTTGCAGTCTTGCAGTTGGTGATATTTCTGGTGACGGTTTTCCCGATTTGTACTTTGGCGATTACGACAGTGGTACAACACAAATTTTCGATTACAACAATCGTCTCCTCATCAACGATGGCAACGCTTTTTTTACCGATGAAAGCACCCAGCGAATGGACAGCGAAATGTTAGATTCCGCATTCGGCGCCGCAAGCAACATTGTTGATATGAACGGCGATGGTATCCTTGATATTGTTAAACAAACTTCACTTAATCCTCCTCAACATGTTGCCATTACTTACAACGACCCCTCAAATGAAGGGTTCTTCAACGGGTATGACATTATTGACGAACAAGCACCATACTTTGTTACCGTTGGTGACCTCAATGGGGATGGAAGAATGGACCTTGTTGTAGTCGATGATGGATCTGATACCTACTACCTGAACTCGGGTAACGGTGGTGATGGATTCGCAAACTTTGATTCATTTACACTTGAAAATAGTAATGGCTTTGGCGGCAACGCTCTTATTGCAGATATCAACAATGATGGACACGAAGATGTCATTGTGACCGATGTTGATGTAGATATTTCGGGCTGCTCCCGAACAACCCACATCTATCGCAACCTTGGAAATGTTCCAAACATTTCACTCTCAGAACAATCTGTTGGGATAAGCGTAAACGAACTCACGGGTGTTCATGATGTTGCTGTTTTTGACATCAATGGTGATGGATGGCTAGACCTTGTCATGGGTCGCTGTAACTCAACCGAAGTTTGGATACAAGATGCACCTACAGGTATTGTGTTTGCATACCCAGATGGACTACCGGGCTTTATTATTCCTGACGAGCCGTGGGCTTTTCTTGTTGACACTACCCTTATAGGTCAAGGAGATATTGATCCAACAAATGCAACCATTACTGTTCGAATTGATGGAACAAACGAGGATACTTTTTCCATGAACTCGCTTGGCAACAATGTTTTTGAAGCAACATTGCCTGCAACCCCATGTGCTGTAAGTTTAGAATTCAAAGTTTCAGCAAGCATAGAAAATGGGGCAACATTTACTGACCCACCAACTGGGTGGTATTCCGTTATCGTTGGTGATGGGACTAAAATTGTTTTCCGCGATGATATGGAAGATGATGTAACTAACTGGTCAGTTATTAATAGTGATGGACTCTCAACTGGTGCATGGGAACGCGTTGATCCAAATGGCACCATTTATAATTCACAAATGGCTGCTCCAGAAGATGACGCAACCGGAGGTTCGCAAAATACAATGTGCTTTGTGACACAAAACGGAGACGTTGGTGGTTCAGCTGGTTCAGCGGATGTTGATGGTGGCTCTACTTCGCTTGTTTCCCCACTCTTAGATCTTGAAGGCACCGATGGCATCATTTCGTACGCTCGATGGTTCTTCGATAGCCAATCAACTGATCAACTATTGACCTACGTCAGTAATGACGATGGCGATACATGGGCATTTGTTCATCAAACTGGCGGTACTGGATCAGAATGGGAAACAGCAAACTTTGCAATTGGCACCTTCATTGAAACTACAAGTCAAATGAGAGTTGCATTTGTCGCAGAAGATACAGAACCTGCAAGTATCGTTGAAGCTGGAATCGACAATTTCCAACTTGAGATCATTGATTGTGGAACCTCAATCTGCCTCGGAGATGTCAATGTGGACAACGTGGTAGATGTAAGTGACCTTCTTATTATTATTGATGCGTGGGGGAGCGACGATCAATCAGCAGATATTGATGGCGATGGCTCTGTAACAATAGAAGATTTGCTCGTAGTTGTAGGAAATTGGGGATCCTGCTCCCAATAAACGCCGTATAATTAAGAAATACCTAAGAATCTGTTAGCCCCACCCTGTTTTTTAGGCTATTCTGAGGTGTTCAAGGAAAAGGAACCTCCATGTCAAAACATATCACGACTATTGCTGCTCTTGGTACTGCCCTCACTGGATCAGTATTACTTGCCCACCAGGACGATCCTAAAATCAATGATCGCCAGCCAGCAGTCATTGCTCCGGCATATCGAGCAGATCAACAACCTGGAGAAAACCGTTCCCTCGGATTCGATTCAGAAAATGTTCAACTCAAATCATGGCTACCACTTGGTTCACTTGATGGCGCTGATACTGGCAACGATTGCTGGGGATATGTTTCACCATCAGGGCGTGAATACGCGCTCATGGGAACAAGTAGCAGTACAGTGATTGTCGAAATAACGAACCCTGGTGATGCACAAATCGTCGCAACGCTTTCGGGGCCAAACAGCCTTTGGCGCGATATTAAAACCTACGGAACGTATATGTACTGCGTTAGCGAAGGGGGCGGTGGCATTCAGGTCTTTAACCTGGCAAACATCGATAATGGAAATGTTCAAACATTAAACTCCGCTGGCTCTGGCTCTACACACAATGTCGCCATTGACACAGAAAGTGGATTCCTCTATCGAACCGGTGGCGTAGCGGATGGCATGTACATCTACAGTTTGGCAAATCCAGCAGCACCTGTACAAGTTGGGTCTTGGACAGACCGCTATATTCACGATGCTCAAGTCGTCACGTACACCGATGGGCCCTACGCAGGACGACAAATTGCATTTTGTTGCGGAGGTTTTAGTGGCGGCTGGAACGATACAGGTCTCACAATCGTTGACGTTACGAACAAATCAAATCCTTTTGTTGTTGGTCAATCGTATTACAGTGGTGCACAATATTCGCATCAAGGGTGGCTCTCTGAAGACCGAACGCTCTTCTACCTCAATGATGAGTTAGACGAACAGTACAACGGAACACTCACTACAACCCGAGTACTCAATGTTGAAGATCTATCAAACCCACATTTAGTAAGTACATTCACAAGTGGATCAACATCAATTGACCATAATTTGTATACCCACAATGGCATGATCTTTGAAGCAAACTACCGATCAGGCTTACGCGTCTTTGATGCGTCAAATCCAACAAATCCTGTGCAGTATGGTTATTTTGATACCTATCCAAGCAATGACAACGCGAGTTTTAATGGCTTGTGGAATGTTTATCCATACTTCCCAAGTGGAACTGTCATAGGCAGTGATCTTGAAAGCGGATTGTTTGTGTGGGAAATCGGTATTCTTGATCCTTGCACGTTACCAATCGGAACTTGTGCAACAGATGTCACGGGTGATGGCTTTGTCGATGTTGCTGATATCCTTGGTGTCATTGACAACTGGGGCGATTGTGGAGACGGAACATACCGACCCGATGGCGATGTTGATGGCAATTGCTGCGTCGATGTTTCTGACTTACTTGCAGTCGTAGACGTCTACGGATCAGAATGTGTTGTCACAGGTGCATGTTGTGCAGGAGATTCTTCATGTTCTGAACTTAGTGCTACTGATTGTGCTGCAACGGGTGGTCTCTACTCTGGTGATGAAACAACTTGTGCAAACACAACCTGCCCTGGAGCTGGTGACGAAGCTGCCACAGCAATGACGGCGCAAGTCGGTCAAAACGCATACGAAACAGATTCCGCAACTCCAAGTAGCCCAGAGCCAGATGAATCCATGTGCAGCGGAACCTATCTAGATTGGTCAAACTCACAAGACATCTGGTTTGTTTGGAACGCAAGTTTCTCAGGGAACGCACACTTCACAACGTGTGATCCTTCGAGCTATGACACCTCGATGGTGTTATATCAGGGTAGTAGCGACAACCAAGTTGCTTGCAATGGTGATGCTAATGGTGACAATGGTTGCCAATCGTATTACTCTACGATTGATTTCACCGTCCAAGCAGGAACGACCTATTTCATCCGAATTGGTGGATGGCAAGGTGCAACCGGTTCAGGCACGCTAACAATCGAGTAATTTATTCAAAAAGTTTCACTCATAACGCCTTGCTATGCAAGGCGTTATGTTTTTTCTGTCGTTTTTGCCAATAAATAACGACTATTTTGTCTCAGTAATACGCATGCATAAGTAGTGGACGTCTATTTTGAATAGATATTCGTCTCATCGAGCCCCAACGGGATATATGGGCCACATATTTTTGGGCGGTGGGAGTTTTTCCAGGAAATTACTAACTAGGATTTCCGGAGATCCGGAGGGCAGATCCGGGTACGTGGGGTGACTAAAGTGCGTCGAGACTTTCTCTTCTCGTCTCGACGTGCTTTTTTCTACCGCACTCATTTTATTACCTCGTAGGTAATTTCTTTGCTCTGAATATCCCAAATTTCCCGAAACTGCGAAGCGAGGAGAAAAATGGTAAACCTGATCGGGCGTATTTTTTGTTCAGCACAGGATTACACACTTTTTTACATGCTAGCCCTACTCTTGCGGTGAGTACTCCAACAGCAATCGCTTGCCCTGCTGCAGGAATAAGCCCACCAATTGAGGGTACCTTGGACGAAAGCCACTGCGTTGCATGTTCACTAACATCTGCAAACACAACAGAAATTGCTATCTGGCGAATTAATCTGCATGTTCCAGCAACGCCAGGACGGAGTCCGTATTCACGAGCAATTCGTTTTATCACATTCCAACCA
>JABHZL010000134.1 GCA_018656645.1 Phycisphaerae bacterium | reverse complement strand
TCTGCAAATTGTCCGTTTGACTTACGCCTGCTCGTGCCGTTTGTTGACGGTTCACTCATGATATTTCTCCCGTTGTTTTACCGTTGTTATTAAATAATGCTGTAAATGCAAATGACAAAACCTTTAGGCATCTTTCACCATGTGAGGTATTGTCAGTGTCAGTAGAGTTATGTAAAAACAAATTACTTCTCCCCCGCTTCAGCAACTCGAAGGATTACTTCCTTGGTTGCGTCGTCTAGTTTGTTCCAGATCGTCACCAATCGCTGCAGTTTTTCATCATCTGCAACGCTCGAACAACTCTCCAATTGGGGAATCTGTGTTGTTGGTACCGTAAGGTTTGTTTCATCCCCTACTGTTCGAGTCCTGTATGGCCCACTTACTAACACCTACCTGCTGATGCGGGTGGGTGTTTCTACTTGCACCATCTACACCTACAGATTCACTGCGAAAACTCTGTGCAACACGATTCATAACCAAATCGCCTAGATAGCGAGTACCATAACTTGATGCTTATTTATTCATGCGGCGCGTTCCTCTCACTCATTTTGAGTTTTACAATTCCACAATTGGATCTTGCAGATGATCAATTCAGACAAGTAACAATTGATCGAGAAACCAACCAATATCTAGGTCATCCAACAACCGTATTGCTAGAAGATGGCCAAACAATTTTTTGCGTATATCCCAAAGGCCATGGCAAAGGTGAACTTGTATTAAAAAAATCAGAGGATGGAGGCAAAACTTGGAGCGATCGATTACCAACTCCTGCTTCATGGGCAACTTCAAAAGAAACACCACACATTTTTCCAGTCACTGGCAAAGACGGTGTAAAAAGATTAATTCTATTTTCAAGTTTGTATCCAATAAGAATGTCAGTCAGCGAAGATTCAGGCGGCACTTGGTCACAACTTTCGCCGATTGGCGAGTACGGCGGCATTGTAGGCATGGCTGACATGATCGAAACCGGCAAAGGGCAATACACTGCGTTCTTTCATGACGATGGCAGATTTATCGCCCAAGATGGCGCGTGGACTGGTCTCTTTCATGTCTACGCTGTTGATTCTGTTGATGGCGGACTTACATGGAGCGAACCGCGAGTCGTCGCGCATCTTCCCGACGTTCATCTATGCGAACCAGGATTATTTCTTTCCCCAGATGGCAAGAAATATGCAATGCTGTTGCGTGAAAATAGTCGCAAGAAAAACAGCCATATTTGTTTCAGCGAGGACAAAGGAAAAACATGGTCAACACCAATAGAGATGCCAAGATCTTTGACAGGTGATCGGCATCAAGGAGTCTATGCAGATGACGGGCGTTTGTTTATTTCTTTTAGAGATACCGTTGAGGAAAGCAAGTTTTTCGGGGATTGGGTTGCGTGGGTTGGCACCTTTGAAGATCTAGAAAAAGGAAATGAAGGTGCGTATCGAATACGACTCTCAGACAACCATCATCGTGGAGATTGTGCGTATCCAGGAGTTGAGTTGTTACCTGATGGGACAATCTTTACAGCAACGTACGGACACTGGGATGTAGGCGAGCAACCATATATTCGTGGTGTTCATTTGAACCTTGAAGAACTCGATAAAATGCTTGCCATTAACTAACGCCCGTCGGTCTTCGCTTTAAACCTGTAGACTTTTGACCCCCCTTAACACCCCCTCGCAGTGGGATTGCTTTATCTATTTCTTTTTGCCAAAGTTCCAAGCAACAGCCCCGCCAACTGCTCCTCCAACTGCACCACCTATGATTGGTGAGGCATTCTCTATTCCTAGAGATTTAGCAACAAGAGTAACAACTGCTGCAACAAGCGCTGCAGCAACCAAAACTATTATCATTTTCTTCATAGTTATAGATAACCTCTTTTAGCAAGGACCCCAAGCGCCAACAACAGTGAGTAAATCTGTGACATCCACAATGCCATTGCCATCGATGTCTTCAACGCAGCCACTGCACGCACCCCAACTATCAATAATAGCTAAAAGATCAACAACGCTTACCGAACCGTTCCCATCTATATCTGCAGGACACGGGTTGCCTTCACAACTCACATCAAAAGTATTTCCACCTTCATCGTTCCATAGACCTTCTATATCAGATGGAGTGTTCCCACAAAAATGCGTTCCAGAAATATTCAACCCCGCCACTCCGCTGCCAGATTGATAGATACCGCCGCCATAGGTGGCTTGATTGTCGCGGATTATGCAGTTCTCTATAGTGGCAGTACTGTTGGAAACAATGCCTGAACCAAGCACATAATTGCCGTTCTGAATTGTAAATCCTCTAAGCACAGCATCAGATGACTCCTCACTCCACAAACGCACAACCGCTTCGTTTAAACCAGAACCATCAATAATTGTTGATTCTGGCCCATCGATACTCTCCACTGTTATTCTTAGTCCACCAAAGTCAATGCTTTCGTAATAGGTGCCTGGCATAACCTGCACAGTATCTCCACTGCCGCATGCTGCTATGGCATCGCTAATTGTCACGAAGTCTCCACCAGGTCCAACGATGAATGTATCAATAGTACAATCTCCTCCGTTGTATACATGCTTTGCTGCTTGATGCACCTCGGCTGGACCAGAATTATTTGGGGTTTGCGCCCAAGCAATAAAACTGACATCTTCAATATTCGCAACGCTTGCACTATTCAGATTCATTGTAAAGGAAATTGTTTGAGATCCACCCGCTGCAAGAGTGATCTGTTGCATATCGGCTTGCATAAAGCACCCATAGTTATATGATGGATTCGCTGGATAGTCATGCAACACTTGGGCACAATGTACGTACATCGTTTTTCCAGTTCCACCACCTTCAATTCGAACCTCTATACCGACAGAATAGGTATCCGAATCGACTACCGTACCACACATATCTATTGTGACATCCGTTGAGGCGTTTTGTCGAGCCATGTACATAGTCCGAAGCGCGTTGTAATTGCCTGTGGGGCTCCCGTATGATCCGACTTGGGAAGATACGCCATCCATCCATACTGTTGGATATCCGGGAACGTTGTAAAAATTGTTGCGAATATCACCCCAAGTTGTAGAGTACGCATCACCCCCATGCACTTGTATGGAAAAAAACGTATCTGGGAATTCATCTTGAAGCATGATTAAACCATTTGCAACATCAGGACAATAAGTGCACCATGTTGCCGTAAAATTCTCGGCGATTACTTTTCGTGGAGCGGCGTCTGATGATGCCACAGTACATCCAATGGCTGTAACTGCTATAACTGTATATACAAACTTCATAATAAACTCTCTTCTGATTATTCATCATCCCATTCAAGGGTTAGATTTGGTTCCAAAGGGTCGCCTGACAACTCACTCACCAATACAAGCCAAGAGTCGCCGCCATAAAAATTACAAACACCTGTGACGCAATCGATGCCGAAAATGTTGTCCGGCACTTGCCCATCGGAAGTTCTATAGATACTAGATTCGGGGTACATGGTTTCTTCAAGTGACACATGATTATCCTGCCAACACACATTGCCAATCCACGACCTTCCTTGTCCATGAATATCAAATGTTTTTGAGATAAGACTCATGTCACCGAACATCGGTCCACGATTTGCTATGACAGCATAGTCCGTCGAGCCTGAACTTTTCCATTGCAGCGGTTTGCGTGCACCAAGTGCTGGAATAGAAGCGTAAGAGACATGACATTCATCTTGCAAGTCGCAGTCAAATTCTTCATCCCAATACGTGTCACCTGATGACGTGGGATCATAAACATCAAAATCATAATCGTCCATGACAAAGACGCTGCCATTAGGCTCGCTGTCACTAACAATAACATCTGTACTATATAAGTTCTGCATTACACTCAACGAATGTATATTGTCGCTTGAATTTGCCAACATGTCTTCGGGGCCACGGCCTTTGACCTCTCGGCCTAACACTGGATCAGCAAGTCGATCAACCATTCCTGGTGTTGGGAACCGTTCTTCATCACCCGCAGCCCAACTGACCCAACCTTGATGAATAGCTTTCACCTTGCTTGCATCTTTTCTTACCATCGCAACCCAACGAGCTCGCCCGAGTGTAGGAACTAGAATACTCAAGAGTAATGCAATAATTGACATCACCACTAGCAATTCAATCAACGTAAAAGCATGTCGATGAGTAGAGTTTCTAGCCCTAGTTTGAAATCCGTATTTTTTTGTTCTATACATAGGTGACAATGTACTCTTAAATTTCGCTTTAAACAAGCAAATAGTTGATTAATACTTGAAATAGTGCTTTAAAATCCTTTCACGACCACGTGCGTAGGAAATACTGGGGACATGGGAAAGAACGAATTAATAACTCATAGGTTTCCTAAAACAGCCATTTGATATAAGCGTTACCCTGCATAAATGAATACCACCCGAATTGCCGCTTGGTCTGGTCCAAGAAACATATCAACTGCAATGATGCGTTCGTGGGAGAATCGACCTGACACAATCGTGTGTGATGAACCGCTATATGCCCATTATTTAAAAATGACAGAACTTAATCATCCTGGACGAGATGCAATTCTTAAACACCATGAATCAAATTGTGAAAAAGTAGTAGCAGAACTTATAGGTCCATGCAACAAGAGTGTCTACTACCAAAAACACATGACACACCACCTGCTACCAAACATTAATCGCGATTGGCTCTCTGAAGTTACAAATATCTTTCTTATTCGTCACCCAAGAGAAATGATGACAAGCCTAATTAAAACCATTCCAAATCCAAGCATTGAAGAAACAGGTTTGCCACAACAACTTGAACTCTTCAACTTCGTTCAAAAGGCAACGGGAAAATTACCAATTGTCATTGAGAGTAAAGATATTCTTCAACAGCCAGAACAAATACTCCGCGCACTTTGCGCGAAACTTTCTATTCCATTTTACGAACAAATGCTTTCTTGGCCTTCTGGAAAACGAGAGAGCGATGGAATATGGGCACCTCATTGGTACTCATCTGTTGAATCTTCAACAGGATTTGCACCATGGAAACATAAAGATGAAAAAGTGCCCCCTGCTTTTGAAAATTTATGCTTAAAATGCATCGACATCTACGAAGAACTTGCTGCACATAAGATGTCTTCAGAAGGAAGAGAACATGCTCCAAACATTTGATAAACGCAACAAAGATTTACAAATCAATATTAACGGAGAACTCTTCCATAGAGATGTTGCAGGAATAAGTCCATTTGATTCAGTTGTACAGGGAGGCGATGGGGTCTGGGAAGGTCTTAGACTTTACAACGGACGCATCTTTAAACTAGAAGAACATTTAAATCGACTGAGGCACTCGGCGCAAGCAATGGCCTTTGAAAATATTCCAAACAATGAGGAGATGATTTCTGAAATTGCAAAAACAATTCAAGCAAACAATATGAATGATGGAGTGCATATTCGTTTGACGCTCACTAGAGGCAAGAAAATAACAAGTGGGATGGACCCAAGACTCAACCAAGATGGAAATACGCTTATTGTGCTTGCTGAATTTAAAAGCCCCGTCTATGACACATCTGGCCTTTCACTTGCAACTTCTTCGATTCGCAGGTTTACACCTGATACGCTTGATCCCAAAATCCACAGTTGCAATTTAATTCAGTCGATTATGGCAAAAATTGAAGCAAATGCCGCGGGTGTTGACGATGCATTAATGCTTGATTCAAGAGGATTTATTGCCGAAACAAATGCAACACATCTTTTCTTTGTTAAAGATGAAGTCGTTTTAACTTCTAAAGCAATTGCCTGCCCAGAAGGTGTTACACGACAAGTCGTTATTGATTTATGCAATGAACACAGTATTGACCTTATAGTCAAAGACTGTTCTCAAGCGGAACTTTATAGAGCGGATGAGTGTTTTTGCACAGGAACAATGGGCGAGCTCGCTTCTATCACTAAAGTTGATGGCAGAATAATAGGCTCAGGTTCAATTGGTCCAATGACATCACGCCTCACTGATTTATTCAAATCTCTTGTTGCAAAGAGTGGCACTTTAATCAACTGCTGATACTTTGACTGTTGATGCACTCGTTTTAAATAATAAACTAGCAAGGCTCATTTTATATAAGCAGAATTTTAAAAAAACGATTCATATTAAAATTATTCCAACAACAACTGTAATTCTTCATCGTGGCTGTTCCCGTATAATAATAAACGGTAATTCCCCTATCTCATGAAACACAATCAAAAACGAATTAAATGGACCTTATTTGCCGCTGTTTCTTTGCCTCTTTGCCTATTAGCCGCCGCCATACAGTTCTTTAATTACAAAGCAATAAATGAACAGTCGATTAAACACATAGAAGCGATTGTTCAAAAAGAAGCCGTCGAAATTACTCTTGATTTCGATATGCTTTTTAGACAAGCAGAACAAGTTGCACAATTATCTGCCACAACACTAATGAATCATCCAACAATGAATATTGTTGATATATTTGAACTTCTTGAAAATAATGTACAGCAAAAGGAAATATTTGGGTCCTGCGTAGCATTTAAACCATTTGTTTTTGACAGTGACCTTGAACTCTTTGCGCCATATGTTTGCGACGATGAATCCAAGAGTCCGCCATTTCGTTTCCTAGACATTGCAGAAGATGCATACGACTATAGAGAT
>JABHZL010000058.1 GCA_018656645.1 Phycisphaerae bacterium | reverse complement strand
CGAATACTTCATGTAGACGGAAATGTTTCAGGAATGGCAACAGAGAGTTCAGGCGCAGATGTCTGTGACCCCGAATCAGTTGCAGGTATGCCTTATGCAAAAGTAACGCTTGGTGGTAGCACTGAATACGCTGATGCAAATGGTAATTTTACGATTGCAGGGTCTGGCACAATTACTTCCACACTTGATGGACGATGGTTTGACTCACAAAACCAATCGGGTTCGGATGCATCACTTTCACAAAACAGCAGTGATCCATACTTCATGCACAGCGAAGCAAACAATAATGAGCAGTATCGTGCGCAAGTGAATGGGTATCTTCAATCGAACGTCGTTCGTGACTTTACTCTTTACTATGCACCATCTTACCCAACAATTGGTACACAAACTTCGTTCCCTGTTAAAACAGGCGTAAGCGGAACATGTAACGCTTTTTATGATTACTCATCAATTAACTTTTACAATGCTGGCGGTGGATGTAGTAATACTGCGTTTTCTGTCGTAGTTCATCACGAATATGGTCACCATCTGGTTTCATGCGCTGGCTCAGGGCAAGGTGCTTACGGTGAAGGCATGGGCGATGTGATGGCTGTTCTCATAACAGGCGACAACCAACTTGCTCGAGGTTTTTATAGCAACGACTGCAACAATGGTATACGGAACGCAGATAATAATCATCAATATCCTTGCAGTGGTGAGATACATGACTGTGGTCAATTAATCTCAGGTTGTGTTTGGGACACTATGGCAGCAATGGAATCATCTTTTCCCGGGCAGGGCTTGGATATAGTATCTACTCTTGCAATCAATTCAATAATGATGCATTCAGGCACCAGTATCACTCCATCAATTACAACGGACTGGTTAGTTCTTGATGATGACGATGGCGATCTTGGAACAGGTACTCCTCACTGCGATGAAATCATGGCTGGTTTTGGAATGCATAATATGGGCGTAGACAATTATGATTGCCCAAATCCAGCGCTATCAATTAGTTACCCCGATGGAAAACCAAACTTAGTTGATCCAAACGGTGGAACGATTGTTGCTGTAGATATTTCTAACGGGACTTCTGAACCAGTGGATGGTAGTGAGCAATTGCTTTTCAATGAGGGCTCTGGATGGGTTACACTTTCGCTAGTTCCTGAAGGTGGTTCGAGTTATTCTGCTATCTTCCCATCGTTTGACTGTGGCACTTCTGTTGACTGGTATGTTTCAGCGGAGCCAGTTGTTGGCGACACTGTAACTAGTCCATCCGATGCACCAGTAAGTTCTTGGTACGCAAGTGCCTACTCAGGTACTGATATTATCTTTGACGATAATTTTCAATCAAATCAAGGTTGGACTGTGGATGCAGGTGCTGGAACAGGCAACTGGACACGCGTAGTTCCATCCGAAGGCGGCGATCGTTGTGATTCTGGCACCGATGCAGATGGCTCTGGTATGTGCTATGTCACAGGTAACAGTGGTGATGAAGATGTCGATGATGGTACGACTATTTTGTACTCCCCAATCATGGACGCGAGTAATGCACCTGCATTAAGTTATTACCGATGGTATAGCAATGGAGTAAGTTGCGATGGCGCCGATCCAAATAATGATATCTTTGAAGTGGACATCTCTGATGACGGAGGCACTACATGGATGGATTTAGAAACAGTTGGACCTTACGGTGAAGGCACTGATGGCGGCTGGTTCTTTAAAGAGTTTGATTTGTCGAATGTATCGGGGTTTGAGCCTACTGCAAACTTCCAAGTACGATTTGTTTGCGGTGACTTGAATTCTGGTTCTGTTATTGAAGCAGGTGTTGATGGCGTTTTACTTTCACAAGGTTATTGCGATGAAGAATCATGTGTAGGTGATGCAAATGGCGATGGCATGGTTGGCGTCTCAGATATCCTTATTGTGATTGATGAGTGGGGTCAATCAGGTGGTATGGGTGACATCAATGATGATGGAGCAGTGGATGTTTCTGACTTGCTCGCAGTCGTTGATGCTTGGGGAGCATGTCCATAACATCTTTTCTTTAGTTCTTTAACAAAAAGACCCCACTCAAAGGAGTGGGGTCTTTTTTTGTGATGAGTAAACTGTTTTTTTATTTGTTACCAGCTTCAATAAGAGCAAATGCTCCAAGTGGATCAGCAAGTACTTTTGGACGGCAACCTGCGCAGCAGAGTTGAACCAGGCGATTGCCAACAATCATATAGTCAGGGCCACCCATGCCATCAAGAGTTCCTTTGCCGATGATGCATGTTGTGAGAGGGTAGGTCTTCTTTTGTGCTTTGATGATTGCTTCATCGAGTTCTGGGACAAACTTTGCAGGGTCTGCTAAGAATTCGTCTTTGCAGTCGTTGCAACAAGTTCGAAATAATCGGTTTCCATAGATGAAATCAACTGATGCACCTTTTGCATCTAGTTTGTCACCACTGACTACGCAAGTATCGATTGGGTAGTAGGGAAGTTGTTGAGCAATCATTTTTGCATCGATTTCTTTAAACTTCGCTTCTTTGTTTGCTTTGAATTTTGGAATGCAACCTGCACTGCAGAATCGAATTTCACGGCCATCTATGACTTCAACGAGTGGTTCAGACATCGAGTCAAATGTTTCCCCAGTGATTGGGCAAGTATCGAGCAAGTAGGGCGTCGTGACGATGAGTGCTGTTTCTGCTTTTACTCGCGCAGCTTTTTGCTCAGCAATATACATTGCCTTTTTATTGTCTTCCCATTTAATGAAACCGTTCAAGCAACCGCCGCAACAGAATGCAACAGTGTCTTCACCAACTTGGGCGGTAACTTCAGGATTTACTGCATTGCCCGTAAATGGACATACTTCGTTTACTGGTTCGCCTGCAAACACGAGGGCCGGCAACGCTATAGAAGTCACAAACATTGAGAATAACATTTTCATCAGAAACTCCTTTAATTATCTGATTGTGCAAATTCGTCTCGGGGTCGATTGGGCGGTATCATAGCAGGAAAGTGAACTGTAGAGCAAAAAAAATTACAATCGATATTGAACGTTGGTTCCAAGAATCGGCAAGAGTATTTCCTTGGAGAGAATCGTGCACACCATGGGGAAGGCTAGTGTGCGAGTTTATGGCTCAGCAAACACAGATAGAACGTGTTGCTAGCCGTTGGCCGTTGATGATGGACCGTTTTCCTACGCCTGAAAGTTTAGCTGTGAGTGATATGGAAGATATTCTTGAATTGTGGCAGGGACTTGGGTATTACAGAAGAGCCAAGCACTTAAAGCAAACTTCTGAAATGATTATCGACGTTTTTGGAGGTGAAGTGCCTTGCGAAGTAGAGTCTTTGTTGCAACTTCCAGGAGTCGGTAGATATACCGCCGGGGCGGTTGCTTCAATTGCATTCAATAAAAGAGCTTCAATCGTAGATGCAAATGTACACAGAGTAGTCTGTAGAATTGAAAATAAAAACGATGTGTCAGTCCCATGCAATTGGTCATGGGAACAGGCAACAGAACTTGTATTGTCGTGTACATTCCCAAACGTTTTTAACGAAGCCTTGATGGAACTTGGTGCAACCGTATGTACACCAAAATCACCGTCTTGTGATTGGTGCCCCATATCGGATAAATGTAATGCTTTTGCAGAGAACACACAAAATGAAGTGCTGCAAGCGAAATCATCACTGTCCCGCAAACGGCTGCATCACTATGCAGTTGTACTAACTTGTAAGGGTAGGCGTGCGTTTGAAAAGAGAGATGATCACGGGCTATGGGCTGGAATGTGGCAAGTCCCAACTCTTGAATCATCGAAAAAACTTCCAAAAGCTCAAATTGCCGAGGGTTTGCATTTAAAAGGTAATCTAACTTTTGCTGGTTCGTTTGAACATACATTGACCCACAGAATTATCAACTTTACAGTTTACACATGCGAAGTAGGATTAGATAATCGCTTTGCTTGGCATACGAGTGACACTCTAGATTCCATGCCTCTTTCCTCAGCCCAAAGAAAAGTGCTTGCAGTACACTGCGCTGTATGAAACTAATCACATGTATTGTTCTCGCCCTCACATCTTTCTCATTTGCTCAACATCCTCAAGATTTAGTGTCACCTGATGCTCTTGCAGTTCTTTCAATAAAAAATGCGAGCTCGATTCAGACATCCTTGAATGCAATTTCGTCGAAATCAGTTGGATCACCAATTGATGATGTGCTTTCTCAATTCATTAAGAATCCAACTGCAATTGATTATTCAAAGGGCGTGCTGCTCACAATCGAGCCTGGAGTAATGCCAGAGGGGCAGCGCCCAACTGGCATGTTTGGTGCGATGCCGCATTTGGTAGTGATTTGTAAACCCAAGGCAGGACAAACACTTCAACTTAACTCGTTTAGTGGTGTCAATACAAGCACGATGCATGAGGGGTGGTTCGTTGCTGCTGGAGGCAATAGTTGGTCACCACCAGAAGGCGGAAAAGTATCGCCAATTTTTGCCCAACTGCCAGAAGGGCAAGTGAGCCTTCATGTCATGTTTGGAAAACTTTGGTCACAGATTGGCCCAATCACACAGATGGCTGGTGGGATGATGATTGGTCAAATGAATAAACCTGGACCAACTGGTGTGATCGATACAGGGACTAGAAAACAGACGGCTGCGATCAGCCAAGCGTTTAGAAAAGTAATGCAATTTTGTTCTCAAATAAATTCTATTTCTGCGAGTGCTACATTGAATCGAGGTGTTTTAGGATCTGAGATTATGGTTGAACGAAAAAACCTATCTGAAGTAATTGTTGATAATACAACTATGTTTGAAATGGCAACTTCTTTGCGCGGTGGTACCTTGCAATATTCAATGTCAGGGGAGTTCACTTCTGTATTGATGGATTATCAGCTTGGCTTAATGGCCAATGATTTTGATGCGTTTCCAATTGTTACTGTGACAGAAGTAATGCGTGAATTGACTCATCTGCAGGGCGATAATGTTGTGATGTATGACCTAGATTCAAAAGAGGGTTTGACAATTCATGCACTTGCTGAAACAACTGACGCAGAGGCATATTTGTCAAAAGCTGCAACTTCGATTGATGAAATGACGGATCAATTTGCGAGTCAATTCCAAATGGAATTAGAACCAAACGCAAAATATCCAACAACATGGGATGTAAATATGATCGGTGATGATGCAAGTGACATGATGGTGATGCATACAATTGTCCCTGTTGATACTGTCTTCTCATTCGGGCAACTTGGTAATTGGGTAAGTTTTATTTTCGGCCCAAAATCATCATTGCCTTTTGCTAAGTCTCAAGGAGCAAATAATCTGTCAAAGCTTATTGCTTCTAACAAGGAACTCTCTATTGAGTTTGCAATGTCACTTGACGCCCGTAAATTCGCAGGTGCTATTATGGCGATTGCAGAATCAGCTGGGACAGATACAGGCTCTAATAAAATTGCATCAACCCCATCAGCAGTAATTGAAGCAGTCCTAGGTTCAAAAGGCAAGGGATGGAAATTCAAAACAGAGATGGATTTGGCAGGATTAGCCAAGTTAACAGAAGAAATGGAATGATTTCTTCTGTTTAGAACGGAACTTAATAAGTTATAGGTTTAGGTGCAAATTAGCCTGCTAAATCGCCTTCTTCTTCAATTTCATGAATTTCTTCTTCTAATTCAGCTGGCATTTCTTCTTCTGGATATTTCACACGCGTGTGGTAAATTGAATTAAGTCTTGCAATAATAGCGTCTTCAATTTTCGCAAGTTCACCGAAGGTGAGATCGCATTCATCGAATTGGTGGTCCAAGAGGCGTTTGCGGGATAAGTCTCGAACAAGTGCTTCAATTCTTCCTGGGTTTGGATCTGGCATTACTCTTGAAGCTGATTCAACTGCGT
Organism: Phycisphaerae bacterium; assembly: GCA_018656645.1. GTDB lineage: Bacteria > Planctomycetota > Phycisphaerae > Phycisphaerales > SM1A02. Next base: position 15,088 of record JABHZL010000058.1, on the reverse strand, counting down.
CTGCAATCATTAATATAGCGACTTCTTTTGTCTTTGGTTTTGGTCCGGGGTATCGGAAGTTCATATCGTTAATAGGATTACCGCCAGTTTCCTCTGCGGCTTTTTTTGCTGCGTGATAAAAATACTCAACAAGAGTGGAGCCGTGATGCGCTTCAATAAAATGGATAATTTCTCTTGGAAGGTCATATTCCTTGGCTAATTCGATTCCGTCCTTTACATGACCGATGATGATGAGCAAACTCATTGAAGGCTTGAGTGTTGTGTGCCTGTTAAAACCTGATTGATTTTCAATGAAATATTCAGGTTTATTCATTTTTCCTATGTCGTGGTATAAGCCACCAACATAAGCAAGAAGGGAATCGCAGCCAATGGCTTCCGCAGCAGTTTCCGCAATATCTGCAACTTGTCTTGAGTGATTAAATGTGCCGGGTGCAAGTTCTTGCAATTTTTTGAGTAAGTTGTTTCGAGTATCTTTCAGTTCAGTTAGCGACATCCCAGTGGTAATATCAAAAATTCTTTCAATTGGCTCGAGAATTCCTAAAACAAAAAATCCTACAGCCAATGCAGAACCACCAGCAATGAGAAAATCTGAAACAACTTGTTTCCATGCGAGAGTAATATCTGGTAATTCGACAAGGGAGAAGAAGCAGGTGCCCAGTGCAAAAACGATTGCTGTAATACTTGATGCACGAATGAGCGTTTGTCGATGGCTCACATCTTTAAGTTGTCCAATCATTGTCCCGCAGCCAGCAATCATTACAACAAACCAAATAATTGGTTCTGATAATGCCATCGTGACAAGAGCGCACTGCATGAACGCTAAAAACATAGAAAGTCGTTGGCCGTAGGCAAGGCAGGCAATGGTGATGACAAGTAACGTTGGAACAATTGCAGCTGCGAAGATAAATGAAGGAGCTTCTAATGTGACAACAACAGAAAGACCAAGCATGAGAACCATCAAAAAACACAACATAAACAGGCGCAGTGGGTTTTTTGAAATCCTTGGATTAGAAATTGTTGTGTATGCACCAATGAAAATAGCAAGCATCCCGAGCAAGCCTATTGTGCCTAGCCGAGGAAGCCACTGTACAAAGATGGGTGCAGCTGCTTCAAATTGTGATTGCTCTAACACGGCCGCTTCGTATTGCTTGGTTGTTAGGCGATCGCCGCGTGTCCATATTATTTTACCTTGCTGATGCTCAGAAATAATAGGCTGTACTGCAGCAACTGCTTCATCGACCATTTTTTGAGTTGCTTCAATATCAAATTGTACTGAAGGTTGGTTTTCGTAAAGTAACCTCCCCTCGATGATTGGAACAGTTGTCTCACTAAAACCCGCACGGCTAATAAATTCAGAGACGACGAGATCAAAACCTGCCCCCTCGACTGGTAGTGATATCGCCGCGGCTTGATATGGAGGCTGAACTCGGTTGTTTGTACTTACTAATGCTCTGTTGGCAGGAGAAGTTGTTGTGAAATTCTGAAACTCATCGTTTGTGAGAAGTGGAGTACTGCCACGCAAGTTTCTAGTTAGTCGTGAAACGGCTCCTCGCCAAGAAGAAGTTGGTGCGCCATCTTTTGACATCGATTGGAGCACAACGAGTTTTTCAGGTGTGAGTTTGAATTGTTCTATCAATTCAGGTGCAACTTCTTCTAGTGTTGTTTTTCCGTAAACAGCTGTTGGAAGACCTAGAATTGAAGCACTGAGTCTTTCAATAAACGAATCATTGACGAAGTAAATGCGGGGAGAAGAGTTACTCGCCTCTTCTCGCTTAGCTTCAGTTGCAGATGTGTCTTCAATTTCAAAGTCGAGTCTAGTCACTCTTGTCGTTGTGACTATTTGCCCATCGCGAACTTTTATTTGCTCACGAGACCAGGTAGCAATAAGTGAAACTAAAATGAGAAATAAGAAGACGATAAAACAAGTACGGAGAAACTCTGGCTTCTTTAATAGTTCACCTAATTGGAATTGCTGCTTCGGTACTTTTCGAAGTACTTTTGCACGCCTTGTAGTTGAAGCGGAAGAAGATTTTGTGCTTGGTGATTTACCCATTGCTTCGTGTCATTATCGTCTATGCGGAGAGAACGTGTTGAAGACGACCTATTGCACAGCCGTGACGATACATTGGGGCAGTGCGTTTCTGTTTCTACACCTAGAAGCAGCACCTCGGGAGTCGAATGAGCCTGCTTGCACCATAAAAAGGACTTTTCCAACTGCGGATTTTTCTTCAACAATTGATGGGCTACCTAAACCGGCTAGCCGGAGATCTGAGCCTAGTTTTTCGGCAGCATGTTTTGCGTTTTCTAAGTTTTGATATGCGCCGAATTGCAATGTGTATCCGCCATTTGAAATAGTACTTGCAAATGAAGTTCCAGCCTTTGCAGCAGCAGAACGAGAACTTGCTTTTGTTTTATCGATTCCCTCTAGGTCATCGGTTGCTTGCTCAAACGCAAGGGCTGCCGTGACGTAATCTCCATCGTTTGATGCAATGATTCCGAGCATCGCAGAGGCTCTTCCCCGGACCGTTTCGTTTTCAGATTTTGCTGCTTGCTCGAACCAGCCTTTTGCTTTCGTAACATGTTGCATTCTAAATTCGCATAATCCTAGGATGTACGCTGCTTCATCTTGATTATCTTTATTTTCTAATGCCTTGGTTGCCCACATTGCAGAGATAGACCATTGACCTTGGTTGTACTCTTGGAGTGACCTTTCCATTGCCTTTGGGCTATTGTTCGAGCAACCAATAAGCATGAAAAACAACGTGGTCGTAATAATACGAAGAAATGTGATGGGTAACATGCGTAGAATCCTTTCTAGTCATTTGTTATCGTATCACTCTTAGAAGGAACCACATGCGACTTTTGCAATCAATTTTGAAAACATGGCGAAGAAATCTATTTCGATCGTTGATCGTGGACGATTTTCGGTCGTGGCGAGGGATTGACCTGCAAGTCGCATCGTGGCATGTGCAAAAAAAGCTTAAATCGATAGACGATTCTGACCATGTAGGGGTAATGTTGCCAACATCTGGATTATTTCCTGTCGCTGCAACTGCTATTTGGGCACTTGGAAAAACGATCGTTCCCATCAATTATTTACTTTCTCCTGATGAAATTGCATACATCATCAAAGACGCTGGTTTAAAAACAGTAATCACTGTTGGCCCGATGCTTGATTTGGTAGGTCCTCTTCCAGAAAATGTACAAGAGTTACGGATGGACACGATGTCTTTTGGTGGTTTTCCGCCAGTTCGACGTATTGTGAAACGCACAGAAGATTCTTTGGCGGCGTTGCTTTATACATCAGGAACATCGGGCAGGCCAAAAGGGGTCATGTTGAGCGAAGGGAATATACGTTCTAATGTTGAGCAGTGTTGTGCTTGGTCTGGTTTTAACAAGTCTGATTCTTTTTTGGGTTTATTGCCACAATTTCATAGTTTTGGTTTTACAGTGACAACAATGTTGCCAATGGCAATTGGCGCGAAGGCAGTATACGTTGCAAGGTTTAACCCAAGAAAAACGTTTGATCTGTTACGAAAACACCGACCAACTGCGATGCTTGCAATTCCATCGATGTTCAATGCACTACTGAATGCAAAAAGTGGCGAGGAAGATGATTTTTCTTCAGTACGTTTTGCAGTTTCAGGTGGAGAAGCACTTCCAGATGCAGTTTTTGAAGGGATGAAACAAAAGTTTGGGTTAGTTATAAATGAAGGATATGGATTGACTGAAACCTCGCCAGTTACAAATTGGTGTCGTCCAAATGAACATCGTCGAGGTTCTGTTGGCATGCCAGTGACGGGAGTCACTGAAAGAATTGTTGATGAGAACGGAAACGATTTGCCTGCTTGCGAAGATGGTGAGGTTCGCATCACAGGCCCAAATATCATGCAAGGATATTATCATCTGCCTGAGGAAACCGCTGAAGTTTTCGATGACAAAGGTTATTTTCGCACAGGTGACATGGGACAACTTGATGAAGATGGTTTTTTATACATCACAGGAAGAATAAAAGAAATGCTTATTATTGGTGGCGAAAATGTTTTTCCACGGGAAATAGAAGAAGTACTTGTAAAACATGAATCAGTATCAGCAGCAGGTGTTGTGGGAAGACCTGATCTTTCGCGTGGAGAAGTTGCAGTCGCGTTTGTAGAGTTAGTAGATGGTGCAGAGTTTAGTGAGCAAGCGCTACGGAGTTGGTGCCGTGAAACATTGGCTACGTTCAAAGTTCCAAAATCAGTAATAGTATTAGATGAGTTGCCAAGAAACCCAACTGGTAAAATTATGCGACGCGAACTAAGTGCATTGCTTGAAGAGGAAATGTCATCGTGAGAAAAATTACATTAGCACATAGCCCTGATCCAGATGACGCGTTCATGTGGTGGCCACTTGCAGATATCGATGGCAGCGGGCCATCAATGAATGTTGGTGATTGGGAATTTGAATTGGTGATGAAGGATATTGAGTCTCTAAATGTTGAAGCAGAAGATGCGATGTATGACATCACTGCTATTAGTATTGCACATTATCCAAGTGTTGCTAACGCCTATGATTTGACTGCATGCGGTGCTTCGCTTGGTGATGGGTATGGACCAAAATTAGTTGCAAAAGAAAAGTGCTCAGTTGAAAATCTCTTTTTAGACAATCCGAAAATAGCTGTTCCAGGAGACAGGACAACTGCACTTGCGACACTAAGAATATTGGCAGACAATCGTGAAATGCAGTGGAAGTCAGTCGATTTTACAAAAATTATGGACTTCGTAAATGAGGGTCAATTTGATGCTGGAGTAGTAATCCACGAAGGACAACTGTCCTTTGAGGAGTATGGCTTGCACGAAATTTGCGATTTCGGACAATGGTGGCGTGAACGCACTGGTTTATTGTTGCCCCTTGGCGGCAATGCTATCCGTTCAGATTTTGATGATCGTTATGGGGTTGGTGCTACTGGTGAAGTTACCAAGTTGTTGAAAGAATCTATTCTGTTTGCAATGGCTAACCGAGAGAAATCACTTGCTTGGGCAGCAAAGTGGGGACGTGGAATTGATATGGAATCAACAGATAGATTTGTTGAGATGTATGTCAACAATTGGACACTTGATTTTGGTGAAGATGGCCGAGAAGCAGTCAAGCAATTTTTGTCTGAAGCTTCATCTGTAGGTGCGGTTGAACAAGTAAACAAAATTGCATTTGTGTGATGCGTATTTTTGCGCCTTGTGTGTTGCTCTAATTTTACTTAGTTTAATTCGGCTTCGCCAAGAAGCGTAAAACCCTTTTTCAAGAGTAATTGCCCGCCAAGCATCAGGTCATCGATTGCGACTGCAACGAGTGAGTCGCCAATCATTGGTTGTTTTATCAGTGAATATATAAAGTGGATGTTGAGTTCAGCACCAAGTAAGTACAGGCAAAGATCCGCAAGTGAGTGCGACTCATCAATCATTGCAACGACAACATCGGTTTCTGAGAATGAAATTGATAAGTCGTGCAACATGAGTCGTGCAGCATCAGCATTGTCTGGAATCATGCGGATCACTGCGTGGTCAGAAGAGTCAATCACATTCAATCCTACGACATGTACGTGGGAAGCATCATCGAAGTGCCGAAGCAAATCGAGTAGCCTCCCGACACGGTTTTCAAGAAAAACGCTGAACTGTCTGACGCAAGGGACTTTGTATCCTTGCATAGTTTCTTGGGGAAGTTGAGACATTGGTTATGGTGTTGATGAACTGTTTAGTGTTGGTTTGAGTGTAGGTTTATTATCAACAGGTTCTGTTGTTTCAGTAAGGATATCTTCTTTAAGTGGTTGACCGTCAGGGCCGAGTTTCTCTGGTATATATTCGTGGTCTCGTTTACGGACGACTGTGATTGTCACGATGTCATCTTCCTTTTCAATCGAACGAGCGGTGTCTAAACCCTCAACTATTCTTCCAAAAACAGTATGTCTCCCGTCTAAGTGAGAGGTTGGGAGGTGCGTTAGAAAGAATTGACTCCCAGCTGTATTTGGAGCAGAAGTTTTCGCCATAGAAAGTGATCCAGCAAAATGGTTTCGAATGTCTTCGCCAACGTGCTCATCCTTGATTGTGTAACCCGGACCGCCAGTACCAGCTTGACCTGTAGCACCGTCGCGGGAATTGGGGTCACCACCCTGTGCCATGAATTTAGGAAGTACTCTGTGGAAACGAGTTCCGTCGTAATAACCTGCTTCAGCAAGTGAGATAAAGTTTGCAACAGTATTTGGTGCGTGATCTTCATACAGCTCAAGAAGAATTGGCCCCTTAGATGTAATTACTTGTACGCGTGGGAGGTCATCCATTGCTGCTTCACTCTCTCGTATTGCAAGTTCATCTTCCCACTTAGCAGCGATTTCTTGAAATCGTGTTCTTCGACTGTCAATAGAAGCTTTCTGTGCTGGATCAGTTTCGAGTGTTGAAGTATTAACTGCATCGAGTGCAACAATGGCTTCGTTAAAATTGTTGTTTGCAAAGAGAAGGTCGCTAAGTAAACTTGCTCCTTGAGGGGTTGTTAACTCGGCGGCGTCTAGACCTTGCAAAGCGTTGAGCGCTTCAGTAAAACGATTTTGTTTGTCTAGTTGCGAAGCCCAGTCAAGGACAACTTCTGGTGAGGTTGGATACAGTGTGATTAATTCACTGAAAATCGCTTCGCTATCTGCGTCGGGAAGTTCCATAGCAAACCGTGACCAAGCAAGGCCAATTGCAGGATTGTCTGGCTGTGTTGCGATAAGCCTTCTGAAAAGATCGTCTGCTTTTTCATTTTCGTTCAGCCAAATTGTGAGTTGTAATTCTGCAGCAATGGTGTCAGAAGAACTGTTGTCAGTATTCCAGTTGCTAAGATCATTCCGAAGTGCTGTAATAATTTCAAGGTCTCCGGGAGCAAAACCCCGTTGATTCATTACAGAGTCGCGAGCGACCTGATATCGCTGCAGGAGTGTGTTGCCGGTGTCTGCTGAAAATGCAGCAATAGTGAGCAGGAGGGGTGTGAGAAATATAAATCGCATGCGAAACCTTTCGTAAATGTTCGTAAGTGGGGAAGATACCAAGCCTTGGCGATGATCTTGTGGCAGTTGGCACAGATAGGTTAAAAAAACTTGCATTTTTTGTGTAAATTTTATTGATGAGAGGTCCTTTGGGTGTATGATTCGGGTGTCGCTTATAGGGCGACCACGATTTTGCCCCCGGAAGGGCTCGGTGTGGTGCTTGCATCCATCGGGCCTTCTTTTTGCGCTTCGCCAAAACGCATCAATCTCACATTCTGCTAACTGCAACAACGCGTCCCTTCGTTGTACTGTATTGATGACCCGTTAAGGGTCACTTGTGCACCTCAGTGCACGTTCTTTCGCTAATGCACAGAAGCCACCTACGAGGTAGTTTTTTTGTGATACTGGGTTTGTTGATTCGAACCTCAAAAAAGAAAGGCCCGGCAGATGCAAGCACCATGCCGAGCCCTTTCGGGGGCTAATTGAATTACTCGTAATCTTAGAGACAGAAACGCATTCTGTCAACTTTCAAGAGGGCACATTTCGTTCTTAGTTTCTCATTGCCCCTGTGATGGCGATTGCGAGGGCGTCAGCCACATCTGGGGGCTCAGGAACCTCTTTTAGCCCCAGAAGATGTGCAATTGCCATCTGTATCTGTTCCTTGGTAGATCTTCCATTCCCTGTGATAGATTTTTTAATTTCTGCAGGTGCAAGTTCTACCAATGGAAGTTCGGCAGCTTCAACCGCTAGAAGAATCACACCTCTTGCGTGCCCCATTGTGATTGCAGTTCCGACCTGTCTTGCGTGTGAAAAAACGGTTTCAACTGCAACAATGTCTGGAGAAACGTCGTTGATGATTTCTGTAATGTCTTTCCAAAGTTGGAGAAGCCTGTGTGAAATACTTTGTGAAGTATCAAGTCTAATTGCACCTGCTTCAACAAGCGCGGGTCGTGGGTTACTTCGCGCATATGTGACACAGCCGTACCCTGCGACACGTAAACCAGGATCTATTCCTAGAACTCGCAAGGGCTTCGCATTATCCATTCTGTGTATCTTTATCAATTAAACCATCACACAAGTGAATGGTACGATCGCACCGTTTGCCAACTACATCATCATGTGTTACGACAATGATCGTAAGTCCTTCTTCATTCATTTCATCGAATAACTTCAGAATATCATTCCCAGTTTTTGAATCTAAGTTGCCTGTGGGTTCATCTGCTAACAAAATGGAAGGGTTGGTCACGAGCGCTCTTGCGATTGCTGCTCGCTGTTGTTGACCACCAGAAAGTTCACTTGGTTTATGCCCAATTCGATCACCGAGCCCAACACGATCAAGTATTGCTGTTGCTTCAATTTTTCGTTGAGCGGCTTTGATTCGCCTGTAGAACAGCGGGACTTCAACGTTTTCCTCGATAGTAAGCTGGGGAATGAGGTTGAATGATTGGAAAACGAAGCCGATTTGATCGCCACGAACGAGGGAAAGCGAGGCATCATCAAGAGTAGATACGTCATTTCCCGCGATCGTAAACGAGCCATTAGTTGGTTGATCTAAGCATCCAAGGATATTCATGAGGGTACTTTTACCTGAGCCCGAAGGTCCCATGATTGCAAGAGATTGTCCAGAGGGTACGTCCAAATCTACTCCACGCAAAGCATTTACAAGCACGCTCCCGTCGGGTTTGTAATACACGCGTTCGATTCCCCGCATTGTCACGATATTGCCATTGTTCGACATCACTACATCGTACCAAGACCTCAGATGAAATAATCACCGCCTTCTAGTTGAAAATCGCATATCAAGCAGTATCAAAGAATGGCTCACCCAATTGGTTACCCATGATGTACCCGCTAGATTCAAGCGTTGCTGCTGTGGTGCCTTGGTACACTTTGCGTATGTCTAAAGCAGCCTTCGATGAAATTGCAAAAAATGCCACGGTCGTTCCTGTGGTTCGCAGAATCATGGGAGATCATCTCACACCAGTCTTAGCGTATAGGCGGATTGTTGCCAAGGATAATCGTAATGCAGCAAGTTTTTTGTTCGAATCTGTAGAAAACGGAGATGAAGTTGGCCGATTTTCTTTCTTAGGAACAAATCCTGCAATTGAAATTACAGCAAAAGAAAACAGTGTCAGAATACAAGATCATGAACTCGGAACCGAAGAAGAAATAACCACCGATAATCCGCTTGACTTAGCAAGGGAAAAATCCAATGATTGGGTTGTGGGGGATCCATTAGCAGTAGAAGATTTGCCGCTACCAAGTTTTTTAGGTGGATGGGTTGGTTACGCTGGGTATGACACTGCTCGATATTTTGAGTTGGGTGCGTTGCCTTTTGAAGATGCGCCTCAGGATGATCGAGAACTTCCTGACTTGCATTTCGGATTGTATAAAACCATTGTTATTTTTGATCACGTGTCAAAGGTTGTTCACGTTGTGCACAATGCAACGGCGGATCAAAACGGTTGGCAAACTGCTTGCAATGAAATCGACAAAGTGATTGCATCACTGCAAGGGGAGTCCCCAGATATTCCCGTAGGCTCTGTTGAACTAGATTTATCAACACCTCCGCTCTCGCCTTCTGTTTCGAATATGACTCAAGAAGAATTTGAAACTGCTGTTGAACGGTGCCGTTCTTATATTGCAGAAGGAGATGCTTTTCAGATAGTTATTTCCCAGCGTTTTGAACATCGCACTCAGGTAGACCCGTTTGAAGTGTATAGATCGCTTCGTGTTGTGAACCCAAGCCCGTACATGATTTATGTGCAGGGTGCAGGATCTATCCTCGCTGCATCTAGTCCTGAAATACTTTGTAGATGTAAAGATGGAATGGTTACAAATCGTCCACTTGCAGGTACACGCAAGCGTGGTAAAACAGTTGAAGAAGATACAGAGGTAGAACAGGAACTTCGGAACGACACAAAGGAATGCTCAGAGCATGCCATGCTTGTTGATCTTGGGCGAAACGATCTAGGTACGGTCTGCGAGATTGGCTCAATTCACATTGAGAGTGTGATGGATATTGAACGGTATAGCCATGTGATGCACTTAAGTTCTACGCTGACTGGCAGATTAGCCGAAGGTAAGGATTGTTGGGATGCACTCGCAGCGACACTACCTGTTGGCACTGTAAGTGGTGCGCCAAAAATAAGAGCCATGCAAATTATTGATGAGTTAGAACCTACTCGTCGTGGTCCATATGCGGGTGGAATTGGAATGGTTAGTTTTACCGGCGATATGGATATCGCGATTGCACTTCGTACGATGGTTATTCCAATTGACAAACATAATGCAAAAGGATGGCGAATCGATGTGCAAGTTGGGGCTGGTGTTGTGATTGATTCGCAGCCCGAACTCGAATGGAAAGAAACTAGAAATAAGGCAGCTGCGCTCGGAAGAGCAATTGAATTGGCTGAATCTGCATTTGGAACAACTAGTAAAAAGTAAAAAACTTTGGCAACGACCAAAGACATGGCTTTTGGGTTTTCTAACGATTCTTGTGTTGCTCGTCGTGTGCATTTTTTTATTGACTCGATCCTTTATTCTTGCTCCACTTTTAGCAGGCGTTATTGGAGAGCGGATAAATGCGAACGTTTCGATTGAACATGCAACTTGGTCTTGGTCTGGCGTAGTAGATCTAGAGGATCTTGAAATACATGTCAAAGGAATTGAAGGAGAGGCTTCACGAATTGCACTGTTTGATGCAATGACAGTACAAATTACACATTGGCTTCCTTGGCAATCAGTGCAAATTACAAAAGTTACTTCAGATCATCTAACAATTCGTGTTGCTGAGTCGGAAGAAATTGCTGGCGAGTTTAATTTTTCATCATTTATGTCTCGCAAATTGTCTTCCCCAAGTTCAAGTGAAACGCCAAAGTCTGCACCAAGCCAACAGATAGCAGAGCAAGAGGATTTGTTTACACAGATAGATTTAAAATCATTAACGTTTGAAATAGGAACCATGGGAGCAGCATCGTGGCAACTAGATAACGCGGTTCATTTTGATGTTTTTATAAACGCAGTGAACAATCATTCCTATCAACTTTCACTTGTAAACTCAGACGATTCTGTCCGTATCAAGGGAACCTGTGATTTATTAACACCTGAGATTGCTTTGGCTGTTGATCCAATGCAATTGGATGACTCGTTGTTTGCGTTGCTGCCAAAAACAGCTCGTGTATGGTGTGATGCAATTGCGTTACGTGGAGACATTGGTGAACTCGGTATTTATTGGGATCAGTCGAAGGGTTTTCAACTCGGCGTTGATGTTAAATCATTAGAGTTTAGTTTGCCTGCACCACACTCTCTCAAATGGGTGCATTACGAAGGTGGCATTATTTCAAAGATGCACGGTGACCCTTCGCTAAAAGTTGATTCAGGGAGGATTTTATTTGATGGTAACTCTGCAAAATTAGAAAATTTACAAGGTGTTTTGTTACCCCCAAAAACTTCAAAAGGTTCCTCAGAAGTTCCATTTCAAGTTTCTCTAAAAATTAGTGAACTTCCACCACTACGCAATCTAGAAGGCAAGGATTGGTTTGAGGTAATGAAGGAAACCTCTCCTTTTACCGCTACGTTTAAAATTGACCAATTCAAATCTAAATTCGAAGGAGCGGGGCAAGTAGACCTTCCAGTTGCAGTTGCGAAAATTCTGCAGTTATTCCATTTGAAAGATTGGGATGCAGATGGGCTGTTGATAGTTGAGCGTTCATTAAAGTCAAGTGAGATTGTTTATAAGGGGAGCATTCAAATTAATGGCGGATCGGGTCGGTATTCTGGGTTTGCATATCCTCTGAATAATATTCAAGCATTAATTGAGATAAACAATGATACATTTTTTATCCAACAATTTACTGCATCAGGCAGTGAAGGTGCACAAGTTTCGATTCAAGGCGAAGTTACCGTTGCAAAAGAAACAGAAGTCGATTTAAAATTGCGTGTGAAGAATGCCCCGCTAGATAACGCTTTACATGAAGCTGTCCCAAAACCCGTAAAGACAGTGATGGATCGCCTTCTTGATCAAAATGCGATAGACCTGCTAGTATCTAAAAAAATTCTAGAGAAGAATGAAGTCACTCTTGGCGGTCACGTTACCATGTCACTTGCTATTCAACATTCTGGAAAAGAACATGAATCTGTAAAACTTTCAGGTGATTTAATATTTAAGGATACTACAGTTATCCACAACGGATTTCCTTTCCCAATCACATTTGTAGAGTCTGTCATTCGACTAGAGCCTAACAGGTTAGAAATTCCTCTTGACGAAAATAAGCTGTTCACTTGCTTTGGTGGCGGACTAGGTGTGGTAGAGGGTGTAATTGAGTTTGACGAAAATGGAAATACTGAACCAAATCTTTTTTTTAAATTGTCCCAAGTCCCTGTATCTCCAAATTTGATAGAAGCGGTTGCTGTGTCATCTGGGGATTCATACAACACAGTTTTAGGTGTGCTAGGCGGTCTTGGTCTTGACGGTGTTATTGATGCTTATGGGAAAGTGTCAACGAGTGAAGATGGTGAAGTAGTAAAAAATATAACAGTGAACATTGAAGCATCAACTGCAACTCCGAACGCTGCATTTGCAAAAGCAATACATGCAACTAACGCTTTTTGGATAGACGACTTTACACTTTCAGATGTAGAAGCGCAAGTGACAGTGAATAATAAAGGTGTACTTGTAGAAGAAGTGAAAGCAAATTTTGATGGTGGTGATCTTGCCGCATCTATGAATATACATGGAGGGGATTACGAGTTGAAGGTACGCGCAACTGAGTGGCCGATAAGCGAGCAGCTTGTATTTATACTCCCCCCAAATGCTTCTGCGACCTTATCACCCGCTTGGCATTTTCTCGAACCTACAGGTCGCCTCGATGCGAATATTCGAATGAGTCATGCCAATGGTGTGTCATCACACTATCTCAATGCGATCCCAACTGAATTAGGGATCTCTGGAAATAATGAAACTGTCAAGATGCATTGCGATCGAGGCGAAATAGTTGTTGAAGATGCTAGTGTATTTCTAAATGAGTTATTATTTTCTCTCGATCAAGATGGGGAATCACAGGGAAGTGTTACGTTTGATGGAAGTATCCAAGTCGTTGATGAGAAAACAAATCATGACATTCAGGCAAAGTGGGAAAATGCTGTTGTTGGTTCTCCTTTGAGCAGAGCGATCACAGGAATTATTGGAGGTAGCAATTCAGTTGCCCACTTCGACACAATTTCACCACAAGGAACTGGTGTTGTGACATTGGAAACAGTAAAAGATACTGAAAAGGATTATTACGAAGTTACCATAATTCCTGATGAACTCTCAGCAACACTGAACAGGCGTGTTGCGCATGCTCAATTTACACATGCAGGGATTGAAAACCAAAACCAAATTGTTTTTAACAATAGCGGAGTGTCTTTTAATCATCTTTTTGGGCAACTCGGTCAAGGAGAATTTTCAATTGATGGGAAAATCAGTACTTCAGATCGGGTGGAAGGTACATTACTTTTGGATTGGGATGGACCCGCCGATGATCAAAGTCTGTTTGCTGTCCTGCCTTCTGTTGTTGGGGATACCCTCGAGGCGATTGAAATTGGCGATGGAACGAGTAAGGTAGACAAGGGTCAAGTTTCATTCTTTGGTACGAGTTGGGCGGAGTTTGGGATAGATTTTCATGGAAATATAGATTTACATGGTGTTTCATTGAATGCAGGCTTACCACTTACTGAAATTGATGGTATGACTGAAGTGGAGGGGGTGTATGACAAAGAAAAACTTGCTCGTTTGAAGTTGCGTCTTCAGTTAGATAATATGGTTGCGGTAGGACGAAAACTTACAAATATCGCAGGTGGTCTTGTTTTAGATTCTGATTTACAAAAGATGACATTTGAAAATGTAAGAGGTTCTTCATCCTCTGGGATAGTCACTTTGACAGGTTGGGTTGGCGTTGATTCCTCTAAAGAGTTTCAAGTTACAGTTCTTCTTGCAGGTGTGAAACTCGGAGATGAGGAAAAGGAAAACGAGTCAAGTTTCAATGGAGAATTGACAGGTTGGCTTGCAGTTGAAGGGGTTCGAGGAGAATCGAAGTCAAGAATTGGTGTTGGAGAGATGCAAGTTACTAATGGGATGTATGCAAAAATTCCAACGTTTATGCGAGCTCTGCAACTTCTCCATTTTACGTTGCCAACCACGAGTTCACTTACTACCGCTTCTATAAATCTGTGCATTGATGGAGAAAAAGTCCAGTTGGAAGAAATTAAATTGACAGGGGACGACACATCTGTTCAAGGGTTAGTCATCAAAGGTTCTGGAACATTAGAGGTCCCATCCTTTGATTTGGACGTCAAACTATATCCAAGAATTGGATGGCCAGTCTTTAGGCAAATTTTTGGTGCAATTGGAGATCAGTTTTATGCTGTGAAAGTAACGGGGCAGTTACTCGATCCAAAAATTACTATTGAGACATTACCAAATATGTCTCAATAGTGGTTGTCTGTCTCACTCGTGATACAATAGACAATATGAGTACAAATAATGATTTCGCGCAGAGAGTGCGCGATATGGTGGACGAAGTAGGTCAATTGCCTGAGAATGACCCTCGCCAAGAAATGGTTGCCCAAATGATTGATGCTTGCCTGAAAATGGCAAAGGAAGGGCACGATACCGGCCAAGTCAAATTAGTCACACATGCGATCAAAGAGATGCGATACGGGTATCAAATTTTTAATCGTTATAAAGGGACTCGCAAGGTAAGCATTTACGGGTCAGCGAGAACTCCTGAAGATCATCCCGATTACTTTGCTGCAGCCGAATTTGGAAAACAAATGGCAGAAGCCGATTGGATGACAATTACAGGTGCAGGCGATGGGATTATGAAAGCAGGTCACGAAGGGCCAAAACGAGAAGCAAGTTTTGGCTTAGCGATTAGGCTGCCATTTGAAACCACAGCAAATGCGATCATCGAAGGCGATCATAAACTCATCAACTTTCGTTACTTCTTTACTCGTAAGTTGATGTTCATGACACACTCTGACGCAGTTGTTGCTTGCCCAGGCGGTTTTGGAACGCAAGATGAGTTGTTTGAAGCGCTCACGCTTATCCAAACT
>JABHZL010000131.1 GCA_018656645.1 Phycisphaerae bacterium | reverse complement strand
GTAAGCGTTCCAGAGCCGCTATCAGCCATCCATCCCCCTATTCGGATGTAGTAAGTTGAACCGGCTTCTACTGTGTAGTCAATCTCAGAGTGATACGATTGGCAACCAGTATCGTTATACGCATCGCCATTGCATGCCACTTGGTTGTCACAAGATCCTTCATATAGAACCATTGAAGTGTCGTAACTTGATGAATCGCAGGTCGTGAAGTGGGTTGATCCAGACGCTTGAGCTACGTAAATGAACCAAATATCTGGTGATCCATCCCAGTCCAAATACGTGCCAGAACATTGTGCTTCATCTGGCTCAGGTGAGCTAGGAGTAGCAGTATTAGTTTCAAAGGAATTTGCCCCGGTGTTTGCTATCAAAGGTCCTGTGCATTCATCGCCAGCGCCAGCAATAGGACAATCAGTAGTATCACAGGCGGTTCCATTGCCTTGGAATGCACCACCTAGTTCGATACATTGGTCTGGCATTCCATACGTGCATGAACCATCATCGAAACAACAAGCGCCATTGTCTGGGCAGTTGGAAAAACCACAAGTTGAGTCATCACCGTTGTATTCGCCACCTGCTGACAAACAATCAGCTTCAGTTTCTGTGTCTGAGCAACCACCTTCTGGGAGACAGCAAGCACCAATTGGGGTACAGTCATTTCCCCAAGCGTCAACAACAGAGAGAATGTCAGCAACAGTGACGCAACAATCTCCATCAACATCACCAGCTGGTTTAAATGAACCGTCACCACATACACCGTAGGTATCGATGACTGCAAGTAAATCTATAACGTTAACGATGAAGTTGTCGTCAATATCTTGTGGGCAGAATCCAATGGCTGCATTGCAAGGATCTGCAAGTTTGATTGCCATATTAACTGCTTCAACGCAATCAATAATACCGTGTCCGTAGTCGTTGTCTTCTCCTGCTGAGCCTAAATCGACGGCAGTGGAATATAAAATTTCTTTAATTGTTTCGACGGCGAGGTCAGGGTTTGCTTGAACCATAAGGGCTACAGCACCGTTGATATGTGGAGATGCCATGGATGTGCCGCTATATTGTGAGTAGCCGCCACCAGGTACGCTAGAGTAAGTGTTCACGCCAGGTGCAGAAATGTCTGGTTTAATGGCAGATGCGCCAGAAGGTGTGCAATTTGTCGGTCCACGCGAGGAGAAATCAGCGATTGGATAACTGGAGTTGTATGGATCGATTGCAGCTACGGCGCATGTTCGGTAATCGTCTGTTGCTCGGTCACCTGGTCGACGCAAACCAGAAAAGCCTTCATTGCCAGCTGAGAATAATACTACGCAACCTGCTGCTTCAAGAGCATCAAGGTAGGTCCAAAATGTTTCGTCACAGTTTGGATACCCGTGGCCTGAAGTCAAGCCCCAAGAGTTTGAGCAAACTCGTGGCACATCCCAAGCAGTTGAAGGGTTACCGTCCGGGTCAAGAAACCACTGGAACGTTTCGATTGCATCGGCAACAGTTTCGCTAATGCTGCTACGGTCGATACCAGCAGAGGTAATCCAATGTGCGTCTGGGGCAACACCAATACCTTGTGCGCTGCCACATACCGTACCCATGGTATGTGTACCGTGACTGCCCGAGTCAAATGGGAAGTTATTGTTGTAAGTATAGGGGTCAAGGAATGCCCATTCGGGATGTCCTGCATATTCAGGACGCAATCCAGCCCAATTGTTTGCTAGTGCTACGTGCCCTCCATCGACGCCTGTGTCAAGAGTTGCGACAAGGACGCCTTGACCTGTGTATCCCATGTCCCATACTTCAGTAGCGCGGATTGCAGTAATGCCCGGTTCTACACCTCCGCGGTTGTCTGATTCTTCAGCTGAACCCATACGTACTGGTGTGACTAATTCAATTGGATAATTTAAATAAATGCGAAGTACATCACTTCGGTTTGCGAGTTCATGGATGACATCAGGGCGTGCATCAACACGAATCACATTTGAAATCCAAAACGGTGTAATCTTCGTTACCCCTTGTTGTCTCTTTAGTGAAGCAAGAATTGAACCTTGTGTGCTTTGTGCAGTAGCTTGTAAAGATTCTACGACAAGCTGATGCCTGTCTGCAAACCGCATATTGGCTTGGGTAATAGAATCGGAAAGAGATTTGACATCCACTTGGTCTTCAACATAAACAAGTGCCGAGACCGTTCCATTTGGTCCAACTTCTTGCATACGTTGCGTAAGATTATTGTCTATGACGGTTTCGCCATGGATAATGGTGCAAAGCGTGAGCGTCGCACATATTGATAGTAGTTGATGTAATTTCACAATTCTTTCTCCTTCTGTGGAATAATGATCTCAGCCATGATTCCTAATGTATGAATTAGTTGCTCCTAACAATGAAGTCTAATTTTATTTGTGCATATATTTCAAGATCGTACTCGTAATAACTTTTATAACTATTCACTTACTCAATTGTAAGCGTTCCAGAGCCGCTATCAGCCATCCATCCCCCTATTCGGATGTAGTAAGTTGAACCGGCTTGTACTGTGTAGTCAATCTCAGAGTGATACGATTGGCAACCAGTATCGTTATATCCATCGCCATTGCATGCCACTTGGTTGTCACAAGATCCTTCATATAAAACCATTGAGGTGTCGTAACTTGCCGAATCGCAAGTCGTGAAGTGGGTTGGTCCAGACGCTTGAGCTACGTAAAGGAACCAAATATCTTTTGATCCATCCCAGTCCAAATACGTGCCAGAACATTGTGTTTCATCTGGCTCGGGTGAACTAGGAGTAGCGGTAATAGTTTCAAAGGAATTTGCTCCGGTGTATGCTATCAAAGGTCCTGAGCATTCATCGCCAGCGCCAGCAATAGGACAAGTAGTAGTTTCACATTGAGTGCCGTCGCCTTGGAAAGCGCCACTTAAATCAACGCAGTCACTTGGCATACTGAATAAGCATGAGCCATCATCAAAACAGCAAGCTCCTGGTGACGGGCAACTAGCAAACTCGCAGGTTGAGTTGTCACCTTTATATTCGCCACCTGCTGACAAGCAATCAGCTTCAGTTTCTGCCTCTGAGCAACCACCTTGTGGGAGACAGCAAGCGCCAATAGGTGTACAGTCATTTCCCCATGCGCCTACAACAGCGAGAAGGTCACTTACGGTAACACAGCAATCCCCATCGACATCGCCAATAGGTTTGAAGGTGCCATCGCCACAACTATTGAAATTGTCAACAATTAAGAGGATATCTGCAACGTCGACAATCTGGTTGTCGTTTACGTCTTCTTCACAGAATCCAAGTGGAGCATCACATGGATCTGCAGGTTCTGTAGTTCCAACAACTCGAAGTGTAGGATCGCCAAAGATAATCCATGTATCCATCATGTCGTTCCCGCCACTGCCGTACTCGTCAATCATTAAGCATGAACCTGCCATGCAAAGTACACCACATTTTGTGTATGTTTCTGCACAAAACAGATCAACAATTTCATCTTGCGCACTCATTGGAGGGGCCCATGATTGGTTGATCGATGACATATACCCAAGTATTGCGCCGCTTGGTTGGTTATTGTGAGTTGCTCGTAACCATGATTCTGCAAAACACGTTGGACCATGGTATTGACCATTGAGGCACGCAACGGAAACAATCCAAGGAAGCATGCCAACATTTGTAAGTGCATCAACATTGGAACTATTGAACCCTGTAGTGGACCATGTATTTGTAGAGCCATGCCCCGTGTAATTCATAAGGCCACGGCCTGCGTTGACGGCATTAGTGACCATTGAAGATGATCCGCCGTTTGTGTCATAAATTTGATCAACCTCAGTATATCCATGAGCAAGGAGATCAAGTCGGATGTTGTCTTGGTGTTCATCGTCTGATTCACCATCGTCTCCGATACCTGAACCTTCGGCAGATGCTAGACCAGTTGCCTTCTTGTACCAAGCTTGTTGTGTTGCTTGATTATTTTCATATGCAAGTGTACGTTCTACTTGAGTGTCAACGTGGCTGCCAGTTTCAGCAGAGAATCGTCCTACGATAACTTCTGGGTAATGATCGTTGCCTGAGATTTGCCCATACATAGGATCTGCAGCTCCAGATTCTGCAGTTGCAATAGGGTAATCAATTTGGAACGCATCTCCAACTAGGAGGACAAAACCAAGGTTGCTTGAGTTGTAGACATTTTCGATATATGCATCGATTGCAACATCGTTATTTCCTATAGCTGAGATTGGAACTACAGTGGTAATGATTCCGATGCTATTTTTATGGTCAACGAAAGGTTGAATGTTTGGCAGAAAGTCATCGTAGCAAATCACAAGCAAATCACCATCATCTGATAGCGGATCGTATCGTTCTGCTCCTTCATAATTGACAAAGTGATTTTCCATCAGTGCTTTGTAGGAACCACCGATACTATGTTTCATCGCAGTTGGACTAACAGTATTGTCTCCTGCATCCCCAGTAGTTGTCACTTCAAGTGTGAGTGAGTCAAGTACTCGGAGCACGTTTGATTTTGCGTTGTATTGAAATGGAGCAACATCAATAACAACGCCTCGAATGTCTCGGATGATGTGTGGCTGACGGATGGAGGCTGTTTGCTTGGGCCAGAAAACGTCTTGGTTGTAGATTCCACCAAATGTATAGGGTACTGTGGATGGATCAATGTTTCTCAGTAGATTGCCTTTGCTTGGTACAACTTGTACGTCGTGGACTTCATGCCAACGTTCGTTGAGGATACGTACTTTTGGATTTCCAACATCAGGAATAACAATGGCTCTAGATACATCGGGCAACGCAGGGTAGCCTGCCTTGATCATATGGTTTTCGCCATCAAGCACTGGTTGTATGTAGCGAGTGCCTTTAATTACAACGGTGTCTATTTCGTAAGAAGGAATTTCATACGTAAGTACCGTCTTGTTATTGGTGTTTTCTATGACATCAATTGTTAACTCTTCAGCACCAAGTGTAGTGCCGAAGAAGATTGTAGAAATAGTAAAGATGAGGGTGTGTACGCTGTTTTTCATTCTAATCTCCAGTTAGGGTGGTCTAATACTACACAGTAACCCAATAATTGGGTTGGTGAAAGGATATTCGGTAAAAAAAATTGTCTGATGCATGAAATAACGGACTTTTATCCATTTTCCCAAATATTAGCAATCAAACCATCAATTCTTTTTGAAGCTTGCCCTGCTTGTGCCATGAAAAGGTGCTTGCAAATTGCCTCTTTTACCAATAATCGATGTTCAGGGGGATTCATAGGGGCAAGTCCCCTGCCACTTGCAGGCAATAATTCCTTGTAGCTTAATCGTTGAGGTAGCCAAGGAAGGCAGCCAGCGAAAAGTGCTTCTACTACAGCAATACCAAAAAATTCGTGTGTTGCGGTTGAAAGGACCCAATCAGCCTTGTGGAGCCACTTCCAGTAATCCATCTTGTTATCGACAAATCCGCAATGGTCAATTTGATCTGCAAATTCACTTTGGAATGTTACCAGGCTTTCTGGGGTCTCTCTGAACTGCTCGCCAAGGATGATCCAACGCAGATTCAGCGCCTTGGTATATTCTCTTGCAAGTTCAAGTAGCTCGTCAGGTCCCTTGTCATGCTCCCAGCGATGTGGCCAGACTACAGTTGTTGGTCCGCTCATATCAGAGTTATGTAAAACTCTCGAATCTTCTTCAGGCACTTCAACGGGTACCCAAGACACAGTTGAAACGTCACGAATGCGTTGTTCGATATCGCCAAGTGTGGAATCGTTGGCATGTTCGAGCAATGAAGTTATTCCTTTTATAAATGAATCAAGATTCCACTTGCTGTTAAAAATTGTCAAGTCAGCAGTCAATACACTTTGCAGATTCGTGAGTGCAAATGATGCATCTCTTGCATCATCTGTTGGATACGCTACTTGATTTTCGTGCATATACAAAACAATCGGTAGATCACGCCACCCACGCTTTAGGGCGGATCGTAGTGCTGCAACATCAACAAGTGATGTTGCAAAAATACAATCAGGTTTTTTGATCCCCCGCTTTATCAGCTCATCAACCATTTCTTGCGCACCAATTGTCATGCGCCACTTCCACGCACGCGGCGGGCGTGTGATCCATGTCCAATCGTGCGACGAATAACGAGTGATTGTTGCGCGGAATTGTTTGTGCGACCCGCCATCAAAAGATTCAAATGCAAGAATGGATGCCATGTGAAGATGGTAAGATACCATCGTGGACAAGAATGATCACATTTTGACTGGCGATGTTATGGCGCCACTTTGCTCAGTCTTCCGACGTTATTTGCGATCACAAGATTTAAAATACACGCCCGAAAGAGCAGACATTCTTGATGCTATCATCGCTGAAGTTGGACTTTTTGAAGCAGAATCCCTGATGGACAGTATGCGTAGAGATGGGTACAGAGTTTCTAAGGCAACACTTTATCGCACTGTGAAACTGCTCCGCGAAGCGGGCATCATTCAGGAAGTGACAATCGATGGGAAGCAGTCGCATTATCAGTTGATCTATGGACGAAAGCCCATCGATGCACTTGTTTGTATGCGAACAGGTAAACGGATTGAATTTTCATCTGATGAGGTTGTTGCAATTAGTAATAAACTTTGCAAAGAACACGGTTGGGATTTAGCGGGTCACAGATTTGTCATTTACGCAACTTCGCCTGAGTGAAATTAATTGACCACAGGTCAGTTTATTTTTCGGGTATGCAAGTCAATGTGCTCAATTTCAATAGAGAGATGGTCGTGTGGAATAGCAATTTTGATTTTTGAAGCCCACTCAATGGCGATGATGGCATCTCTGTCCTGAAGTAATTCATCCCAACCGATCGTTTCAAGTTCATCTTCTCCTGTAAGTCGGTATGCATCGATGTGTACAAGTCGTTTGCCATTAGCAACTTCGTACTCTTGCATAATCGTAAACGTTGGGCTATTAACCTGTCTTGGGTCGCCGCCAAGACCCTCGCACAACCCACGAACAAAACACGTTTTGCCTGCTCCAAGTTCGCCTTCAAGAGCGATGATTGCAAAAGAAGGGAGCGTTGAAGCATAGTTTCTTGCAAAATCATGTGTTTCTTGTTCGCTCTTCGTGATCATTCGTGCGCCCAGCCCAACATTGAAATATCTTCGCCCTTTGTAGTGACTACTTTGGGCTCCTCATTAGTTCTGCGTTGCACGAAACCTATTGCAGTTGCTATATCTTCTGGTGGTTTCATTGTACTTGTAAAAAGTAATTCGTAATCCTCACCATCAGAAAATGCCTTTGGAATTGTTGCGCCTTCGCGAAGAGGAATCATAGCTGCGTCGATCACAAGTTGTGTGTTCGTCGATGCAAGGTGCGATGCATCTTGACCAAGGCCATCGCTAATGTCAATCATTGTGTTGATTTCAATTGACTCAATGAGTTTTTGTGCTTCCGCGATCCTTGGTGTAAATGAAAGGTGATGACTTGCAAGTGAGTTTCCGATCTCTCCTGTCACATAAACAACATCACCAATTTGTGCGTTGTTTCGTTGAATTGCAGTTGATGGAACTGTGCCAAAGGTAGTTACAGTAAACATTGGCTTCGAAGCTTCTTGTGTTGAGGCAATGTCCCCTCCTATGATGGGTCCCCCCCACTCTTCTGCTGCATCTCTTGCCCCTTGAAAAACACGGATCACCCATGCATTATCAGTGTCTGAAGGAAGTGCCGCTGTCATCAATGACCCTGCTGGGATTCCTCCCATTGCAGCGATATCACTGAAACATCTTGCAACAGCTTTTCGTCCGATCAATTCAGGCTGTATGTCTTTGGAAATATGCCTTCCGATGATGAGCTGGTCAACGCCGCAAAGCAGTTTGTCCGAGTCAAATTGTAAAAGTGCCATGTCGTCACCAGGTCCAATCAGAACGGAATCACTCTGTGTTGAAGTCTGATAAATATGTTCAAGAAGTGCGCGTTCATTCATGTTGAAATTGCTTCTTCGATAAGTTCTACGTATCGCTTCGTAGCACCTTGGTGAGACGTGATGATTGCCCTTCCGTTTTTTCTTAGTGCATCGCATAAATCACAGTCAAAAAGTAATTGTTCAATGTTGGTTTTGAGGTCAGATGCTGCGCATTGTATTACGCCACTTCCTTGAAGCAATGCATGCGTAATATCTGGGAAGTCGCGCATGTTTGGGCCAACAATTGTTGGCTTGCCAAGCCCGATTGATTCAGTTGGATCTGACCCATGTAACGGTACGAAACTTCTTCCGATCACAACAATAGTTGCAAGCGAATAGG
>JABHZL010000081.1 GCA_018656645.1 Phycisphaerae bacterium | reverse complement strand
CTTGAAAAATTTCATCTGCTTTTTCATCTCCAAGGATCATGCGCAATGCATCTCCGTCCTTAGTGAGTGCAGTACTTATTTTTCGGAACGCTGCAAGTGTTTGACGAATATCTTCATCTGCTTCACTTCCCAAAAATTGCCCAACCATTGTTGTAGAAGTACCACCCAATTCCGTTTCGCTAGTAGCAAGTTCCCCGCTACCAACATCGCTTATTGACAACCATGCTTTTGAACCTAACAGACCCGAATGAACTTCCAAGTGCAAATTCGTATACAACGAGATGTCTGCATTGATGTCGAAATACACATCAATAACAGATATTGGCGAATCTTTTTTAATCGCTGGTGTGACAGAAGCAACAGAGCCGATCGCAAGGCCACCAAGCCTCACTTTTGATCCTGTTGCAAGTGTACTTACGCCATCCTCAACTGAAAATAATGCATGGTACCGAGTTGTACGTACTGTAATTGTCTCCCACAAATTTGTTAACACGGAAATAACTACCAATCCAAGAATCAATGAAAGCAGCACAAACACTCCTGCTTTAACATTGTTTCGTTGTTTATCTCTTTTTTGTGACATGTAGTTATAAACTCCGTATTACTCTTTCGAAGATTGTACCGAAGGACCATGAGCAAGACGAGGGGCAGAAACACCAAGTAGGTCCTCCGCATAACTTGAAGCTTCTTTTCGCTCAGTCAATGGGCCTTCAGCGTCACCTCGAAGAAATTGGCGAATCAATTGCTGTTGTTTATCGAGTTCGTCCACTCGATCGATTGGCCAATCACGCAGTTCCTCAAAGGCCTCACGAGTATCCACCATAATCATACTGCCCTTGTCAAGCATCGCCATGCGGTCTGCGATGACAAATGCAGAATCCATTTCATGTGTAACAACAACACTCGTAACCCCAGCCTTCTTCGCCAAATCTAAAATCAGTTGATCAATCGTCGCGCTTGTTACTGGATCTAAACCTGCAGATGGTTCGTCATAAAATAAAAGTTTTGGATCGAGTGCAAGGGCTCGTGCCAACCCTGCACGTTTTTTCATGCCGCCAGATATTTCCGATGGGTTTTTATCTGCTGCTTCGCGAAGGCCCACTTGTTCTAATTTAATTTTGACAATAAATGAAATGATGTCTGGATCAAGATCAGTGTGCTCGCGTAAAGAAAGCGCGACGTTATCTGCAACACTCATTGAATTAAATAGTGCACCAGATTGGAAGAGGATACCAAATTGCCTGCGAATTTTATTCATACCATGTTCATCGAGTTTAGCAAGATCTTCGCCAAATATTTTTACGTGCCCAGAATCTGGAATGTAGGTTCCAATGAGGTGCCGAAGAATAGTTGATTTTCCAGAGCCAGAACCTCCCATGATGACCAATACTTCTCCTTCATGCACGTCAAGGCTTACTCCATCAAGGACAGTTTGATCCCCAAATTTGCAAACCAGATCGCGAACTTCGATGACACTTTCTTTACTCATTGGTCAACACCAATTGATGCTTGAAGTGGGTATACAAGATCACCACGTTCTTCATCGTGAATACATATCCACGCAAATTTGTTTGTGAATTGACGTGAATCTTTGCGTTTAGTAAATAACACGAACTTAGCAGTAGCGATAATCTTTGGTGCATTTTCAAAATGCAATTCGTATTTTAAATCTGCTTGTAATGGCATCATGTAAAAAGCAAGTTCTTCACCTTCTACTTGCTCCGATTCAATTTGTTTGCCTGATACCAAATTGCCATATCGCGAATGAAGTTCTGTAAGAAAAGTTGATGCCTCAGTTTGTTTTTGATTTGTAAAGTAAGCTATAAATTGCAATTCGTCCGAGTTGCCTTCAACAATTGCGTTCACTGGCCCATGTTGCATTTGGCCTCGAACATGTATGTTCCACCACAACATGCCACCTCCCCAAAGCCCAGTCACCAAACTCCCAATAAAAATTGCAGTCCAAGCAAGCCGAACGCCTCTAGTTCCAGGTCGTGCTTTGATATCAACGAGTGCTCGCACACCCAGAAGCGCTCCAGCAATTGTAAAAAATGGGCACATACCAATAGAGCAAACAATTGCAACGAATGCCCAAGGGTTGAGTGGTTCTGATTTACTCTTCATGTGCTGGAATTTTAGACCCACACTCTGATGCCAGTGGGAAAGCCAAATCGCCTTTGTCTAGATCACTAATAAATAAACACTGTATTTGCACATCAATGTTTAGGTAATCCGTTTGATCAGGTTGAATAAGGATTACTACTGTTGTTGAAATTGTTTTCGTTTCAAAGACAAGTTGCATTGGCAATTCTACTTGACCAGCAGATGATTTTTGCTCACCCTGCATCGCTTGCATATCGATGACTGCTTCATCAAATGTTCCATATCGAGATGTAAGTGTTTCAATGAAAGTAGCCAACTCTTCATCATTGGCAGAAACAGCACCATGTGAAAATTCTGCTCGAAAGCCTTCAATATCCCCACTGAACCCTGCTTTCAACGCAGCTGTTACTGTTTGAGGCGTTTGCTCAAGTACACTCAATGCAGCATTTGCTGCAAAGACAAGGAACAGTGTGGAAAGTGCTGTTGTGATTACACCAATGATGATGCCTGCCCATGCAAGACCGCGACCTGTCATCTGAGAACCACGGATTTGTAATATTGCAACAATGCCAAGAATGACACCTACGAGTGTAACCACTGGGCAACAAAAAATAAGTGAACAGATGAATGAAGCGGTTGCTAATCCACTTCGTTTTTTCTGAGAAATAGTACACTCATCACCAAGATCAATAATTTGTTCGCTCATGATTGGTTCACCTTTTCCTTGTGTGCGCGATCTTGCTCAATAATCTCTTTTGGGATGCGTAAGAATTCAGCCATGTAATCTTCATACACTTGTTGATCTTCTTCGCGAGAGAAATCTAATCGCAATTCATTGATGACTTTTGTCCCTTGGGCAACCCAACTTTCCCATGCATCTGAGAGGATATGTTCGGCGATCCATGCACCAATTGGTCCAGGAAGTGGCGGTCCACCAAGGGGTTTGCCACCTTCGGATTTTGGAGCAGATCCAGATTCCATCTCTGGGATTGGGAGTCCAGCGGCTTTTAGAATCGCAGCGATTCCATCCTTTACACGCATTTCACCACGGCTCGATGCTTGCATAAAACCCCTGCGAAGAAGTGTTTCTGCCTCAGATGCTTGACCAGCTTGCATCAAGGCAGAGCCCCCAAGTTCCATAGCGCGGGTCATATCAGCGTTGAGCCCAACACAAGTTTGAAAACTATCTGCTGCTTGAGCAAACTTTCCTGCATCGAAATACGCGGTACCCAAGCTGAAATGAGCCATATCATTGCTCGGATCGGCTGTAGCCATATTCTCAAATCGTTCTATTCGATCATGTATATCACTCATGTGGGCATTGTACCTCAGGCGAGGTGGCAAGTCCGGGTGCCAGGTCCGGCTGCTAGGTCCATGATGTTATGGGGTTCTAGGGGGACTGACCTCAGCCCTTGGGTATAATGAGGACTGATGGATTCAATGCAGATCACATTAGGTGGTATCACACTGAGAAATCCGGTTGTACTTGCAGCTGGGACATCTGGGGTCATTGGCGAAATTAGTGATGCCATCGATCTTAGAGAACTCGGGGCAATCACGACAAAATCAATTACCGCAGAGCCAAGAGATGGTAATCAACCCATTCGAATGGCGGATCTCCCAAAAGGCATGATCAATGCAATCGGGTTAGCAAATGGCGGCATTGCCGATTTTGCCACCAACTACGCTCCAAAAAGTAAAAGAATAGATACAACAATTATTGGATCTATAGCTGGCGATTCCATCGAATCGTATGTTCAAGTCGCAAAAGTAATGAATGATCTTGAAGGAATTGATCTCGTTGAAATCAACGTTTCCTGTCCAAATACTTCTGATGGACTTGAATTTGGAAGTTGCCCTACTAAACTTTCAGAATTACTTCGCGAGATTAAACCGACATTGCAAACAACACCCATGATTGTCAAACTCTCCGCTGCATGCGGTGACATTCGCCCACATGCAGACGCAGCCATCAAAGCAGGTGCAGATGCACTAACACTCATCAATACAATTCCTGCAATGGCGATCGATGTGGAAACAAAAAAACCACTGATTACCAGAGGTATTGGGGGACTCAGTGGTCCCGCAATTCACCCAATTGCTGTCCGAGTTGTGCACGAGGTCTACCGCGACGTTGCAAGAAATGCAAACATTCCAATCATTGGCACTGGCGGCATCCTTCACTGGGAAGATGCCGCAGAATTTATTCTTGCTGGTGCAACAGCAATCGGAATCGGTACTGCATCATTTATCAACCCTAGTATTTCAATTAAAATAGCAAAGAAACTTTCAGCATGGGTCAAACGCCAAGGGTGCCGATCGATCACTGACCTAATCGGACAAGTGCATTAACCAAGTGCGAATGAACAAAACGCTTCTCCACGTTGTTCATAATTATCAAACTGATCTAAGCTCGCACAACCTGGACTCAACAATAAAACATCTCCATCCATCATTCGTTCTTTTGCCTCACATACAGCAACATCGAGAGATCGGCAGTTCAAAGCATTTGCTCGTTTTGCATCGTCAATAATAGATTCAGCCGTTTGCCCAATTGCATACAACCCTGCTACACGATTTGCTTGTTGTGCAATCAATGAAAGGTCTATTTTTTTATCGTATCCACCGACGATGATATGAATCTTTGATGGATCATCAAAAGAATCAACTGCTAATACACACGCTTCTGGAGTTGTAGATTTAGAATCGTTATAGATATTTTCGGCAATTCGTTCCAACCGATGAGGCAACCCGCGGAATTCAGCTATGGCATTCATCGCTTGTTGCGCATCTCCGCCCATTGCAAGTGCTGCCTTAAGCGCAATTGCAGCATTTTGTTTGTTGTGCTCACCAAGAATGAAAAGCTCCTCACAAATAGGTGCAACCGAATCACCCCGAATTTCAAAATCTTCATCCTCTTGAAATGTAAAGATATTTTCTTTACACGTTTCATACGATTTCATAGATCCATGCCAATCCAAATGATTTGGGGAAACATTCGTTAGCACGCCAACATGTGGTGACCACTCTTTTCCCTGAACATTACCAAGCCACCAAAGCATTGCACTACTCAATTCAAGAACAACAATTGTATCGTCAGTTATTTGGTCAAGCATCTGTAACATACTCCCACCAATATTACCTCCTAGAACTGATTGCTTACCACTTGCTTGTAATGCGGCGTGTATCATTGAAGCAGTTGTTGATTTGCCTGCAGATCCAGTCACACCAATTACCTTCTTTCGATCTACCCGATCAAGAAGCAATTGAATCTCTGTTGTGACTTGCACGTTTGCATTCCAAGCAGCACACAAGTAATGGTTCTCCCATGGCATTCGTACTGCTGGATTTGCGACAACTATATCCGCTTGTTCAAAATCAATTTCCCTGTGCTCACCAAAAATAAATTGTAAATTTTCATGCGTGCCAAGTTGTTCTATTTGAGGAAGTAGTTCCTTCTCCTGCAACAAGTCTGTTAACAAAACCTGTGCACCTTGTTCAAGCAGCCACTGTGTAACACCAAGCCCACCGCCAAAGCGTCCAAGACCCATCACCACTACATGCCGTTCTGCAAGATTCATTTCCGAAGTCCAAATGCATCAGTTAGATGTTGTTTTGGTCCTGAAACTTTTCGCTGATACAAGCGCCACTCGGCAAGAAGTACTAAAAGAACACACCCAATCGCCCATGGCCAAAGTTGAATATACGAACTTGTTCGAGTTGCTGAGGCATTTACTTTAGCAGACCCTATTTGAACATCCTCACGTGAAGATAGAAGCGACTCTTCTGGTGGAGAGTTAACAGCAACAATTCTAGAAACTCCATCATTTCTTTCAATTCGGTGTACACCAGAGAGTCTAATAGGTCCCCATGTAAATCTTCCATTCGTGTCAATGATGACTGAATGCTTCGCACCATCAGGTTCAACTATTTCAACAGACGTTGCCCCTACCGTGGCGGTGCCAACAATTGCATCACCCACATCAAGTGGCGTCGTTGCTAGAACATCACCACTTCTTCCAAGAAAGTCGACTGCGTTATAAACAAAGAAAGGGAAACTTCGAAGATACGGCCAGTTGCTGTCAATTGGATCGAAAGCAACATACACAATCGATCTCCCCTCGCCACGATAATGAAGAATTGCTGGCCAAAAACTACCTTCAAGCAAAACTTCCGCGCCATTGGTTGGAACAACTGCGTTGCCTTTCGTTGCAACAATTTCTTCAAAACGAACGAAACGCATCACGGGATGATCTTCTTTGGCCACAAGCATCATTTGCCCTTCACCTTCTGCATATCGACGTAATGCAGGGACCGAAATTTCACCTCCGAAAGCCAAATATCTTCCTCGTGGTAATTCCTCAAGAGAAACATCGCGAGTAACAACAACATCAAAAGTTGAAGCACTTCCATCTGCAATCATTTCATTCAACACTATTGGAGTAACAACTTTGAGTTGTGCAAGTTCCAAGCCACGAAGCGCAGTTTGAATCAACGGAGCACCTTTCTCAGCAGCTAAAACACGCAATTCTCTAGGTGGAGGCACAACGAGTGATGCAATATTGTCAAATTCTAGCGCATCAGTTTTTAGAATGTTCGCTTGCACGACACCTGAAGTAGAAAGTTCAAATGGAACAAATACTAAGTTTCGAATACCGGCAATTACACTTCCAGATTCACTAATATTCATCGGCGGAATCGTCATTTTTTCAATTCCGATAGGAATACCATCTAGTGAAAGTTCGATATCACTTGTCACTTGCTCGCTTCCATAGTTAGCAACACTTAAAAAAACCTGCACTTCATTTCTTGCATCTGGATTCCGCTCAACGGCAATTGTCTCAATGCTAACATTAGTTGCAGTTCTATCACCAACTTGGTGATACACCAACATTTCACCCTGCCGAAGAGCTTGTTCTTTCAAATCCAAAATATTACCATCAGAAAATAGTTCTAGTTGGGCTGATTCACTGCTTGAAAGTCCCTGATTTTCAGGGTCAACATTCGTCATATATGCACGTGCTAATTTAAGTGCGTCACCAATGTTTGATAGTCCATGTGTAGGCTGAATTGATGTAAGTGCACTTGTCAGTTGTTGCACTGAATCGGTGAATGGAGAAACAATTTCTGCAGTGTCAGAAAATGCAATGATCATAGTTTCGTTTCCATCACCAGAAAAAATTCCACCACCATGCAATTGTTCGACTAAGGCTTTTGCTTGATCCTTTGCATCTTCAAGACGGGACGTCCCATCAATCACTTCAGCATTCATAGATGCTGATCGATCGATTAACATAACATGCCGCCCGTCTCGCAATTTTTCTCCCTCGATTTGTGGTTGCATTACTGCCAAAATAACAAATAGCAAGGCAAGTAGTTGCAGAATAAAAAGCGTACTTGGACGCAAACGTTGGAATGGAGAGTTGGCATGCAAATCTTCTACCGCGCTTGACCACAATAATGTCGATGAAATTTGCAGAGGTTGTCGACGAAGCCGTAAAAAATACAAAAAAAGTAACAGTGGAAGAACGACCGCACCAAGAATCAATCCTGTTGTAAGAGTTACAAATGTCATCTAAGCAATCCCCTGCTTCGGAGATATTCAACAAGCAATGTTTCCATGTCAATATCTGTTGAGACACGGGCAGAACCCACGCCAAGACGAGCACATTGCGTGCGAAGATCTTCGCAATAGGAGTGTAATCTTTCTTTATATTTTTCAATCAATGGAGATGTCACAGTAATTTCACACGTGTCCCCAGTTTCAACATCCTCTAAGCGAATGTCTCCTTCCATTCCTTCTCGTTCAGGATCAATTTCTTCAGGCGCAAGAGTTTGCATAAGGAATACGTCCCAACCACCGCCTGCAAGATATTTTAATCCTTGACTCAATCCATCTCCAGAGAGGCAATCGCTGATGACAACGAGCACACCGCGCCCTTGGCGTGCAGTGGAAAGCACTTTGCATGCTTCTACAAAATCTGTTTTACCACCTGGACTAAGATCAAGAAGCCACTGTCCCATATCACGCGTTCGACGTCTTCCACGGAGTGCAGACAACCGTTCGACACCTCGATCTGAAAAAGAAAACAGAGAAGCTCGATTGTGACTACTCAATGCGATATATCCAAGTGACATCGCGAGGCGTCTTGCAAAATCAAACTTATTTGGATTTCCATATTCCATCGATGCGCTCGCGTCGATTGCGATCCCAACGGTTAACTCTTCTTCTTCAAGAAAAATTTTCATAAACAAACGGTCAAGTCTCGCATATACGTTCCAATCTATAAAGCGTAGATCATCACCTGCTGCGTATTGTCTATAGTCTGCAAACTCCACACTTACACCCCGCCGTTTACTTCTTCTTTCACCCTGTATTTTTCCGGAAAATATTTTTCTTGCAACAATGTCCAGTCTATCTAGGGAAGACATCAATGATGAACCTAAAAGTTCATCTACTTTTGTTGGTCTCTCGTGTTGTGTTTCACCAAACTTAGCCATGAAACACCCCTTTATCTAGAATTGGTACTTCTCGTACAAGTTCTTCAATCACATCAATTGCAAGCCGGTTTGCAGTCTGTGCTTCAAACGAACGGACAATGCGATGTTGCAAAGCAGGAACTGCAACTGCTTTAATGTCTCTGAGCGAGACAGCAAATCGTCCATCAATAACCGCTGCAACTTTTGCTGCACGAATAATTGCCTGTGCGCCTCTTGGGCTAGCACCAACGATGACATCTCTTGCAATCCAATTTGGTGCATGTTCAGAATCTGGATGCGTTGCAAGAATCAGCCTTGTAACAAAATCTTGAATATGAGGAGCAATTACAACTTGTTTTAAGACGTGTTGAGCTGCAAGAATAAAAGATCCGTCTGTCGCAGTACTTACATGTGACTCTAACTTAGCAGTCGTTCGTTCCAAAATCTCGTTCATCTCTTTACGATTAGATAGTTCGACATCAATTTTAAATATAAAACGATCAAGTTGCGCTTCTGGAAGTGGATATGTGCCTTCTTGTTCAATCGGGTTTTGTGTAGCAAGTACAAAAAATGGCTCGGGTAACATTCGAGTTGTTCCACCAACTGAAACCGATCGTTCCTGCATTGCTTCAAGCATCGCAGATTGTGTTTTTGGTGTTGCGCGATTTATTTCATCTACCAATAATAATTGGTGAAAGACTGGCCCTTCTCGAAAACGAAAACGGCGTTTTGAACTCCCCTCCTCTTGGTCAACAATCGTCGTCCCAACGATGTCAGCTGGCATCAAATCTGCAGTACATTGAATTCGAGAGTTTGAAAGTGCGAGCACATCACCTAGCGTTCGAACTAACAACGTTTTACCAAGTCCAGGCGGTCCTTCTAGAAGTACATGACCATCAGCGAGAATGGCTACAAGTACAAGATCAATCACCCGCTGCTGCCCGACAATAACTTCGCTCATTTGCTGACGCATCCGAATAAAAGACGTACGTATTGTCCCAAGAGCTTGCCGGACTTCTTCAGAGTTCGTAATTTCACTAGGCAGATCTTTTGCAGTGAAGGTCATGAGTCGCCTCCCTGATCACCACGATCTCGTTTCCGTTTAAGTAATTTACCGAGATTATCATCACGTTCTATCTGTTCTTCTTGTTTGGGAGTTGAGGAAGGTTCCTTTGGACTTTCTGGTGAAACATTTTCGGGTTGTTCTTTCTTTGGCTGTTCTCGTTCTTGTTGTTCGTGTACACGTCGGAGCGCTTCAACTGAACTTGTAGTTGCCTGAGCAACTGGTGCGAGCATTGTTTGCATACTCTTACGATCAATCCAAAGACGGCGAATTGCAATATCTATAATAAGTAGAGATGCAGCGAGAATTGCGAGAAGATCCCAGACAGGTTTTGGGCTTACTGGAAGCTCTAGCCCTTCACGATCAAAAAGATTCCTTGAATCGATTTCGTCAAATGACAACATCCTTCCACCAGTTCGCTGCGCGAGTTCATGAAGCAATACTGCATTATCAGTAGTTGCACTGTATTCCGCTGGGTAAGGGATCGACACAGCAGCAGGGATTGCACCAGTTGAATCTCCATCAGCAGATTGCAGTGCAACGTTAACAAGCCACGCGCCAGACTGATCCATGTCAAACTCAGCATGGTAGTGACCTGGGCCTGTTTGGCGAACAGAAATGACATGGGATTGCCCATGAGGATCAATAGCAACAGCGTGCGATTGCATTAAATTCAAAAAAGAAGCATTCGCATCAACCGCTTCTATGTCAACAATACCTCGGCCACCTTCTACACGGGAACGAACCATGACATTCGGGGGCATTGAACCTCGCATTGCCCATTGGATACTTCGCTGCCAAAATGGTGCAAATGATGACCATGCTGGCCATTGTGTAGTCCATTGTGAACCAAGGTCACTGGTAAAAGCGATTGATTTTCCAATACCATGATGCCACCACGCATATAGCGGATCATCACCGTCTGAACTGTTAATCACCCATGGAGTTTGTGAGAGCCCGCCACGGCCAGCTGTTACGACCAACCCTGTAATCGGAGGAATACTGTTAATTCCTTGCAATGGCCCCGTTCCACTTGGGATGTGGGATGGATCCCATGGTCCACCTTCTTGAATAAGTGAACGAGAATTTAGTTGCGCTTCCTTAATAAAAATTTGTGGAAGTTGTGTTGGATCATTCACCATATAAAATCGACCACCAGTTGCAGTTGCAATACCCTGCATCATTTGTAGATCCATTGGTGAGCCATGACCACCAACCATTACTGTTGAAATAGTTACACTCGCATCACGATAAGATTGAATTAATTCTTGTGTCGGTGGCTGAGGATCACCATCGGAAATAATAATGACATGGCGCTGGGCAGCATCAACTCCATTCAAACCTTCTAATGAAAGTTCAAGAGCAGAATCAAAATCCTGCATATCTCCAAGCGTGAGGCTGTGCACCGCGTCCATTGCCGCAACCTTGTCGCCTGCAAGTTGCATTGGCAACGTCCAATCGCAATTTGCATTCGTTCCGCTGTTCCAACTGTACTCAACAATCCCAATAAAATCTTGTTCACTCAATGCTTCGACTGCTGCGCCTGCGACTTCTTGACCCCAATAATTTCCTTCTAGCATTTCACAAGAGTGCATAATAAGTGCGAGCGCACCACGAGGAAGATTGCGTGTTTGTGGGGGTTCGCAACGAATCGGCATCGCTTGTTCAAGTTGGGAACCAATCCAACCACCTGCTCCAAAAGATGTAGGCCCCCCAGTCATAATCAAACCACCACCGATGTCATGGACAAAGGAAAGTAGATGTTGTTCTTGCGAATCATCTATTGCCCAGCGAGGAATATCTGCAAGAACAACTGCATCGTAGGCTGTAAATCCAATGCTGTCTCGAGGAATACCTTCTGGTGAAGTTACGACAACGGAAATACCAGATTCAATCAGTACATCACGCAAGTGAGATGTTGTTAGTTCATTCTCTGTGACAAGTAATACCGTTCCACCCCTAGCAACGAACGTCACGCCAACGCCTGTATTGTTAGCTGCAATCGTATCTGTGCCTGAATCGGGTTGCCATGTAGCAGTAAACCGTTGTGGACCTCCACTATTCACAGGAATATCGAACACAACTGCATTCACCCCATTTCGAAGTGCCATTGAAACGCCGGTCCCCTCTTCATCAGGAGAAACGTCTATCGGTGCATTGTTGCGAAGTATATGTAAGACTCCACTCGATTCGCCAATACTTCGAATCACAACACGGACTGGAATAGTCTGACCAATCCTTGATTGTGAAGACACAAGCACTTGTTCAACGATCACTTCGTTTTCATGCTCGTACCGCACCGGCAAGACATCAATGGGCACGCCCGCACTTTTGGCAAGGCTAGCTGCAGCCAATACTTGTCCATCAGTTTCATTGCCATCAGAAACAATCAACAATCTTGATGCTGTATCTTTTGGCAAAATTGCTAAGGCGAGTTGTACGCCACTCGCTAAATTTGTAGCTCCACCTTTCGGCTCGTTTGATGCAGGTTCAAGAATTGCAAGTTCACTTGGCATTGAACCAATGACTGCATTTTCTCCAATGCTAATGACTGATAAGCGATCGCCTTTTTCACGATGCTTTTGATTTGTCCATTCGGTAAGAGTTTCAATCGATTGATCTTGTAACACACGTGGAATTGATTGGCTTCGATCAAGAAGAACGACGAGTGTCAATCCATCTCCAATTCGATTCCATACAGGACGAGCAATTGCCACTGCTAAGAGCAAAACGACTACACATCTAATGAGTGTTGCAGCAATAACTCGACTTCGCGCACCTCGTTTTTGCATCCCACGCCATGACATCATGACTATTGGAATGAGGAGCACCAGCAAAAGGAGCCATCCAGGGCGATCGAACTGCATCAGTGAAAGCATTGTTGTCAC
Source organism: Phycisphaerae bacterium (assembly GCA_018656645.1). Taxonomy (GTDB): domain Bacteria; phylum Planctomycetota; class Phycisphaerae; order Phycisphaerales; family SM1A02. The sequence goes on along the minus strand of JABHZL010000081.1, from coordinate 3,595 downwards.
ATCATAAACCCGTTAAACAATTGAAGACGATTATTACCCGTGTCAATCACAAGAACATTATTTTCCACTAGAACTGCACCCCATGGCGTTTTGAATGTCCCTTTAGAGTCACCCGCCATTCCCCACATACCAATCGATTCACCCTTCTGAGTAAATTGCTGGATACGATTGTTGCCAAACTCTGTCACAAGAAGCGTGCCATCTTCTAAAATGATGATTGAATATGGATACAGTAATTGCCCTTGCTCGTTGCCGACAGTACCGAATGTTCGAACCAACCCACCCTTTTGGTCATACACAGCAACGCGGTGGTTTGCTGAATCTGTGATATATAACAAATTTGTTTCTGGATGTATCACAATTGTTTGTGGACGACGAAATTTGGTCTGCGCTTTCCCATGTGCACCAAAGGAATAGAGAAACTTCCCAGCATGATCAAAGACACTAATCCGATCATTGCCTCCATATTCTGAAACAAAAACTAGCCCTTGTTCACCAAAAGCAATATCGGTTGGATATAAAAACTGTCCATCGCCCGTACCATATTCCCCAAAAATTAAAATTTCTTCGCCCAACTTATCTAGAACTCGGACGCGATGTCCATGCGTATCTGCAATCCAAACATTGTCATCATGATCAATCGTTACACCTGTTGGAAAACCATTTCCAGTTGGGGGTAAAGGAGTACTTGAAATAAATGTGCCATTTTCATCAAAACGTTGCAATCGACCAGTTTTATCAATCGCAACAATCACTCCATTGTTGTAATCCACCGCTCTTGGTGTAACAAACCGACCGTCTGCTTTCCCTGTTGCACCGATAATTGAAATTGGAACCTCTATTTCTGAAGTATTGTGTAAAGAATCTTGCTCACAACTTACTATCAGAGCAAACATAAGTAGCAACGATGCCCTTCGTGTGCCAATAGCAACTATAAAACCAGCTGAGGTTGCAATCACAACAAATAGCAACATCACAGAAGTAACAATTTGTGGACGCTGGTAATGCATCGCATTAAGTAGGGCAATTGCAATGGGTTGATCTGACGCTGGAGATGAAAGTTGTGTTGTCATTGCAACTTCACTCATCGACATTGCGATCACAATTGCAAAAACTATGAGTATTGCAACTAAGATCCGATCTCGAATTGCTAAGAAAAATACAGGAAAAGTAGTTGATGCATCTGAAGAAAGTAACGTCCTAATTCTACTACTTGATGAAACCCAACGACCAGCAAGTGTTCCTATAAAACCGAAATGAGCAATTTGAGCTACAACAATTAGAAATGGCGAGCGGTACAAGATGTCAAAAAATGGTCGATTCCATGCGTACATTTCTCCATCAACGATTAAAGTGGCTGGGACAAGTGCAGCACAAATCCAGAACAGATCTAACAACGATGCAGCAGTTCTAACCCTTGGCGAGATTGAAGCATGTAACGAGGCAGACAATACAAGAATGACAATACAACCAGCTCCCACCAATGTAGCTGTCACCAAACTTCTCAGAACATCACCACCGTATTGTGAAAACAACAGAAAACTATCTGCAGTTGTTGCATGTAGTGCACCAACAATAATTGGACCGCCACTGAGTAACGACCAAAACAAGATGATTGGAATTACCGTTTTTTTTTCGGTTGGACTTATGACATGTTTCACTGGTGTTCTTAATTTGAACAAAACACTAGCAGCAATAATCGCAAAAATAAAACTCGACCACCCAAGAATAGGGGCATCGTAAATTGAACCACCTGATGCAATGATGGCTCGAAGTTCATTTCCAATTGTACGAATTTGAGCAAGGTCAAAACTTGTTGTATTTGCTGCAGTGATTGCTGCTATCAATACACAACTTGCAACTATCAATGAACTGTAAACTTGTAAATGGTGAACGATTCGTTTGAATATCGTAACTCTGTCAATTCGATGAAGCACGCGTAATGAGTCATTATTTACAGTACAAAACGTAGACATGAGGGCCGCAATTGGCCAACTCCAACCTATAAGCGAAAGAGCGAGCGTGGTATTTGTCGCAAAAGATATGAGTTCATGTTTTATCATGAAATTATGCAAAGAGGAGCCTGCGGGCCACAATTGCCACCATGCGTAGAAAATAGCGTATGAAGGAATTGCAAGAGTAAGCAGCAAAACCGTTTGTACAAATTTACGCATTTTTGGTGAAAAAGTTGCAACTCTCAAACCTAGCGGCCATCCAATTGACGTTGCGAAAATCCCAACAAAGAATGCCCAACTCAACGTTCTCACAATAACGGGCAACGTTTCTACATCCATACCTATTGTTGTATCTGGTCTACTATGAAGGAGAAGTGCAAACGCAGGAATTCCGAGGATAACCATTACAACTACTGTCGCAATAAAAAATGCAAGCCAACTATTCCGCACTTGTTTCTTTCAAAACTTGCATGACATTTTCTACTGTTTTGTTTCTTCGGTTTGCTGCAGCAATAAAATCAACTTGCAATGGATCATGTACAAGTAATTCAGGAAATTGCTTTGCAACTTTCTTTTGCAATGGGATATTCTTTGAGCTAGATTTTGCTAATAATGTTGCGACATGGTCGCTCAGCAAAAAATGTATAAATTGCATTGCTTCTTCGGGGTGTTCACAACCTTCAATCATTGACACAGTATTTGGAATCAATAGTGTTCCACCACCTTGCCCTTTGAAATGTCGAGGCAGGAACATAGCAACTGATGCACCACGAGCAACTGCTGCATGTACATCGTCTGAATCAGTCATCGCGTACTTCGCAGTTCCATCAATGACTGCTTGCACGGTAGCGGAATTTCCTCCGAGCAAAGGAGTTCCACTGAGTGCAAGTGCAAAAGATTCAAAACGATCAGCATCCGCTGCCATCACTGCTAAATGCGTACCTGTCGTTCCGAACCTCGGATCTGCCATAGCAGCAGAAGAATAATCCCACCAATAGAGAGGCATTTCCTCTACTTTTGTTACTTTCGGATCATACGCAATCACGCGAGCGCGAGGAGAAAAAGCAAACCAGTATCCAGACTGGTCTCGAAATTGTTCTGGCCAAGCATCCGTAAGTGTTGAAGAACATGAAGCAAGAACACCTTCTTGGGCGAGATGAATCGTTCCTATATTTTCAGAGGACCAAAAAACATCTGCAACTGGCCTTGAAACTTCACGACGAAGTCGAGTTACCAATCCTGTTGTTTTTGATGCTTCTGTATCACCAACCCATGCAACTTCAATTCCAGTTTTCGAAGTAAAGTCACCAATGACTTTCCTCGCTATTTGTTCATCAGCCGAAACATAGACTGTGATAGTATTGTTTTCATATTCACCACAGCTCGCAAGGAAAATTGCAACCTGAGACAAAATTATTAATTGGCTAATCTTGAGAAACCGCATCGTTTTCACCCGATGATTCTGCAATTTTTTCAAGCCTGCCGAAGTAGTGACGAAGAAGATCGTGATATTGACGGGGGACTTCTTCTTGGGCGATCGCTTCTTGGGCGCTGCGCTGTCCCGAAAGAACAGTTTCTCGTACGGTTGCATTTGTTTCTCCTGAGGTAACCATGCCACCCTCAAATAATTGACGAGCAAT
>JABHZL010000130.1 GCA_018656645.1 Phycisphaerae bacterium | reverse complement strand
GGTTTAGATATTGCAATACTAGGCGATAGACAATTCAAAGAATCACCTGCCATTGCAGTACCAGAGGGTGGAGTGCGCAACGGTTGGTTTAAATCTGAAGGCTTCGACCCAAAAACAAATGCCGATTGCGATGCACCGTTACTTGGTTCTAGACAAGAGCAATTTTTAGAGGAATGGTCGACTGATTGGCAAGAAGGCGATTGGATGAAATTTTTATTTTCACAATCTCCATTTATGTGTTTACAAACGCTTCCAGAAGGCACATTCGGTGGCCACCAATCGGGCCTTACTATTTACCCCGAAGACGAATCAGCACCAAACGATGAACCTGCAGCAGATGCAGACAGCAACGGTTGGCCTCAGAGCGCCCGTAACCGAGCACTTCGATCAATCAAACAAGCAAACGCTTTTCATGTTTGTGGTGACCAGCATCTTGGCTCTCTTGCGCAGTACGGGATAGACGAGTATGGCGATGGAACATACGTGTTCTGTACTCCTGCGATTGCAAATACTTGGCCAAGAAGATGGATGCCTCACGGAAAGCCAATTACGGGAAATCACGTTGATGGCTTCGGTAATAAAGTCACAGTACTTGCAGTTTCTAATCCACACATTTCGGGTCATGAACCAGCAGCACTGCATGACCGAGCACCAGGCTGGGGACTACTCCTTTGCGACCCTGAATCTAATTCCATTACAGTCAACGCGTGGCCACGATGGGCTACGCCCAATGCACCTGACAGTGACCAGTACCACGGCTGGCCCGTAACATTCACACAGATTGGGAAAAATATGCCCGCAGTACTCGGAATTTCTCCTGATGAACTTCAATAATTATTTCTTAACAAGTCAGTTGTTCTTGTAGATGTACGGGAAGTTGCTGAATTTGAACAAGGCTCATCACGGGCGCATTAAATTTCGCACTTTCGTCATTTTGTTTTGAACGCAACTGGTTCGGTTGAACCGAGAGTAGAACAAGTAACGACGATAACTAGCACAATCACTGCATTCCCTCTAACTCTGCCCAGCGGTTATATAACTCTCTAACCCTTTCATGCGCACTTGCAACATCTGCACATGCCAGTGAGTGTTTTTTATGATCAACCATAACATTTTCGTCATTGGCAATCGCTTCAGTTCGTTCAACTTCAGCTTCTGCTTCTGCAATTGCTTGTTCCATCCCATCAAATTCTCGCTGCAAGTTGTAACTCAACTTCACAGGCGTACTTTTCTGGCGAGATTTAACTGCCTCGGAGGTAGTTTTCTTACTCTTGGAAGAAATCTTATGCAAATGCCACTCTTGCCACATTTCAAAGCCCGCAAATTCTTTGGCATGCCCCTGACCATCAAGTGCTAAATACTCCGTTGCGATTCGGTCCAGCATAAAACGATCGTGGGTTATGAGCAAAATCGCTCCAGGGAAATCAAGCAATGCTTCTTCAAGAACTTCAAGTGTTGGGATATCCAAATCATTTGTCGGTTCGTCAAGCAACAGAATATCAGCAGGTTGCAACATCAGCGAAGCAATTTGAATTCGTGCTTGCTCACCCCCAGAAAGTGACCCTACTAAAGTTCCGAGTTGCTCGCGAGTAAACAAAAAACGATCCGCCCAACCCGAAACGTGTATTTCTCTCCCCATGTATTCGACCATCTCGCCTACTGGGCAAAGCGTGTCTTGCAGTGTCATGTTTGGGTCAAGGATCAATCGGTGCTGACTTGCGGTCACAACACGCAGATTGTCCGCTCGTTTTATCGTACCGCTATCTGGGTCCAATTCGCCATTAATCAAGCGTAGCAACGTCGTCTTCCCTGAGCCGTTTGGCCCAACCAATCCAATTCTTCTTCCTGGCGTGAGTTCTAAATCTAAATCCCCAAACAAGAAATTATTACCCATAGATTTTGCAACACTGTGCATTACCAGTAACTTGTTTGTTTTACGACCAACTGCGTCGAAGTTAATTCCAGCGCGTTTTGCTGGTGAGAGATTCCTTGCACTGACGGATTTTAACTCTGCTCTCCTTGAAGCAGCATCACGAACCTGTGTTTTGTTTCGCGTTTGCCTTCCCTGAATACCTTGGCGCAGCCAGGCAGTATCACGTCGCACCTTGTTTGCTAATGCAGATTCCTCCGCTTCTTGAGAAACAAGAAACGCTTCTTTGCGGCGAACGAACTCGGTGTAGTTCCCGCTCACTTCAAATGCACCATCAGGATAAGAGGGAGCGAGTTCTAAAATACGTGAAGCACAATTTTCTAAGAACCGCCTATCGTGCGTGACAAACAACATGGACATATTTGCATTAAGAACAAAATTCTCTAACCATTCTACGGCTTCTAGATCTAAATGATTTGTGGGTTCATCAAGCAGCATCACTTCAGGGTCGTGCACAAGACCACAGGCCATAGCCACTCGCTTTTGCCATCCACCAGAGAGTTCGCCAAATGGTTGATCAAATTGTTCAAAACCTAATTTAGAGAGTGCGATCGAAGCAGCAACCTCCGCTTCTATTGGGTCTCCACCAATTGATGCGACAACCGCTTGCAGCGGGGTCTCCTCTGCTGGGAATTTCGATTCTTGTGGAACATACCAAAGTCGCAACCCACGTTTCTTCGTGATTTCTCCATCATCCGTGGTTTCCATGCCCGCAAGTATTTTTAAGAGTGTCGATTTTCCAGCCCCGTTTGGTCCAATGATTCCAAGGCGTTCCCCCTCTTCAAGATGCAACGTGACACCTTGGAACAAATGCCTTGTAGAAAAAGACTTCGAAATAGTTCGAGCTGAGAGCAAATTCGCCATAAGAATGCATTCTACTTGTATCCTGCCCCCTTATGGCACAAACAACTGGGCAACAACTGATCGCAAAGGCTGGAAAATTTCACGCAGCTGGAAAATTTCCACAAGCGGAAAAAATATACCGCCAACTTCTTAAAGCAAACCCAAACGATCTCACCTTGTTGCGAGTGCTTGGGATGCTTGAACGCGATCGCAGGAATCTTAAGGCAGCAGTGAATTGGTTTATGACTGCCAAACAAGTTTCTGGGGATGATCCAGTTATTCTTGCTGAACTTGCACTCACACTTGAGCAAGCAGGCAAAGGCGAGAAAGCAATGGAAATTGCAACGAAAGCTCAAAAAGCAAAACCCAATGATATGACAATTGCTATCTTCTTTGCAAAAATGTGCTTAGCTCGTGGCTTGGCTTCGGCTGCAGGAACCGCTATTGAACAAGCAATAGACTCCGATCCTGAAAATATAGAAGCATGGCACCTTCTTTCGCTTGCTGTAAATAGTTCAGGCACACTGCCTGTTCCCTTGCAATTTGCTACCAAACTCATTTCCATGCAACCACAAGAAGCACAACCCCATGCAACCCTTGCCACAGCACACAGATTGAATGGCAATATAGAAGAAGCATTTGCTTCTTATGAGAGAGCTCTCGCCCTTGACCCATCTTTCAATGAAGCAATCGCAGGAATGGCAGAAGTGCTCGAATCACTGGGGCAAACAGAAGAAGCTGAAACACTTCTTCAACATGCACCGAAGTCGAACTCTGTCCTTGTTGCACTTGCAAAAGTGCGTATCGCCAGAAAACTCGGAAAGCAACAAGAAGCCGTACAAGCAATAGATGACATTCTCTCCAACAACCTTTCACGATATCACCAATCTAACTTGCTCATGCACAAGGGAAGGGTACTTGAAGAATTAGAACAATACGACGAAGCATGGAATTGTTGGGAAGAAGGCAACAAACTGCACGGGGGGAAGTTTGATCTCGAAGCACATTGCAAACTTGTTGACCAAATCATCAATTCGCCAACACCTACAACAGGACTATCAGACTCGGCGCAACCAATTTTCATTGTCGGCATGTACCGAAGTGGCACTACGCTCCTAGAACAAATTCTCGGCGCACATCCACAGATTGATGCAGCAGGAGAAGTAGACCAAACACTTCGCTTCGTAAACGAATCGCCTTATCCTAAATGCGCCTCAGATCCAGATAAAAAGTGGCCACAACAATATCTTGACCGATTACGAAGTAACAACACATTTTGCACAGACAAACTGCCTTCAAACTATTTACATATTGGGTTGATAAATACACTCTTTCCAAACGCAACAATCATTCATACCACGCGCAATCCACTCGATACCTGTGTTTCATGTTATTCAAATTCATTTTCTGCAAACCACGCATACACAAGCGATCTTGCAGACCTCACCTCTGTGTACAAACAATACCAACGAGTTATGGAGCACTGGAACACACTTCTTCCAAACCGAATATACGAAGTGTCCTACGAATCACTCGTCGAAGACCTTGAAGGCACAGTACGCGGCGTGCTAAAACACATAGGCGTCGAGTTCAACAAGGCATGCCTTGAGTTTTACAACGTTCGCAGGATTGCAGTCACGCCAAGCGCCGACCAAGTCCGCAAGCCGATTTATAGTTCTTCTGTTGGAAGACACAAACATTTTGAGTCGCATCTGAGCGAACTTACTTCATTGCAACAATAGTTTTCGCAATCACAGAATTATCTGCGCCACAACAAAGCGCAGCGCCGAGCGTTTCAGAAGTTGCACCCGAAAGTTGGGGATGCTCTAAGTCAACAACTGTAAAGTCAGCAAGTTTTCCAACTGCAATTTCACCGGCGGGAAGTCCTAAACAACGAGCACCATTTTTTGAGGCAGCGTCAATAAGATAGTTCGACATCGAACCAGAACTATCAACGCAGACACCGCGTTCTTCTCTATGAAGACGCTGCGCATATTCAAGCCAACGCATTTCTTCTAACATTGAAATCCTCGCGTTTGAATCGGTTCCCAGTGAAACACAACCACCCTGCTTTACAATTCGGTGCATATCACAAATGCCGTCTGCTAAATTTGCCTCAGTAAGCGGGCACAAGCAAACATTGCCACCTGAGGACAACCACTGTTCCATATCAGCAGCAGCAGTATGCGTACAATGCACAGCCGTGACCATAGGTGACACGTCTATTGCATCGTTCAAAAGTGCCATAGGCGTTACGCCATGAGACTCAAGACACGCTTCAATTTCTTGCCGTTGTTCTTCCAAATGAATGTGCATTGGCATTCCACGCTGGACTGAACCGACAGCAATTTCTTTGATTGTTTCAATATCGACTGCTCGAACTGAGTGGGCAACGGTCCCGATGCGTTGCATAAATCCATCAACGAGTTTTGCAAGTTCATCAACTCGTTCACACCAGGTATCGAGTGATCCTGTTGCAAAGCGTTTTTGCCCACCCGAGAGTTGCTCCTTTTGCGGGCCACCATGTTGGTAAAACGCATGAAGCAGAACTATACGAATGCCTACTTCGCTTGCAGCTTCAAGCACTGCCCTGTCCAAGGCGAAATCATTTTCTTTGTCATGATGAAAATAATGGAACTCTCCCACAGTAGTAATTCCTGCTTGGCGCATCTCTGCAAAAGATTGCACGCACAGTCCTCGGAACTCGTCTACAGTTAACTCGTCAACCAACTTGTACATTTCCTCACGCCATCCCCAAAAACCCCCTAGGTTGTTCTTCTCAAAGTTTTCTCCTCTGCCCCGAAGCCCCCGCTGAAATGCATGGCTATGAGCGTTGACAAAACCCGGAAGAAATGCACCTTTATCAGAATTATCCCCTTCGCCAATACTTGCAATGATTCCGTTCTCTACAGTAATACTTTTTTTAGAAGAAAACTTGCCGTCGATCCAAACAAGTTCTGGGTTATAAACGGTCATTCGCTTGCTCCGCAAAAGTGCGCAATAGCTGCATCAATAGTCTGAACGCATGTATTCATCTCTGCAATTGGAACATACTCATCTGGTTTGTGCGCAACTGCAATATCACCCGCACCATATAAAACACATTCATATCCACCACGAGATAAATAGCCACCATCGGTTCCATACGAAACACCGATGCTATCCTCTTGCCCAATGTATTTGCAAAGCCACCGATTCACTGGGGAATCTTCGGGAGTGAGCATAGTTGGATTATCACCTAGTTCTTCAAGTGCCCAAGGCAAATCGCAAACGGCACCGATTGCGTCTCTTATTTTTGCAACTACTTCGTCTTTATTTTGATCTGGAAGTAATCGCATTCCTAAACCAATTTCAAAAGAATCCGGCACTACGTTGATTGCTGTGCCGCTTTGGGCAGTTGCTACAGAAAGCACTGGGAACTTTGCTACATCTGAAAAGTGCTTACTGCAATCGGTGTGCAGTGTTTCATATTGTTTTGCAAGTTCGCTTAGTGCGCAAATCACTTTGCCACCCGCAACAAGGGCGTTTTTTCCAAGATGAGGCGAACCAGTGTGAGCGGAAACACCCTCGATTGATGCTCGCATACTTAAGTGCCCTTTATGCAATCGAACAACTTGCAAGGAAGTTGGTTCGCCAATAATGACTTGTTTTGGAATAGGAACTGGAAGACCATTATCAAGAACGTATTTGGCACCAAACGAACCAAGTTCTTCGTCGCAGACAAGTAACACTGCAAGGCAACCTTTTTGTACTTCTGCACGTTCGATTGCTTGCAAAGCGATAGCAACAAATCCCTTCATGTCGCAAGAACCTCGGGCAAACCACTTGTCATCTCTCTGCGTTAATGTCCAAGGGCTACTCGTCCAACTTCCGGGGGCGGGAACTGTGTCCATATGCCCACAAAGCGTGAGCCCATCTTCCGAAGGATTTCCTTTTATGAGTAGCAAATTAAATTTACCCTCTTCGTGTGCGGACAGCCGATGGCACGTCACATTGCTATCTTTGAAATACGCTTCGATATAGGCAACAATAGGCGCATTACTCAATGCACTTGTCGAGTCAATTGAAATTAAATCCATTAGAAGCTGTTTGAGTTCCATCTTTATGTAGAGTAAACGATACGATACGGTTTATGGCAAAAAAGAAACTGATAACTCCTGAAGAACTTGACAATCTTGTTTCCGTTGGCAACCCACAAATCTCGCCAGATGGGACGCAAATCTTATACACCAATAAATGCGTGAAAGATGGCGCAAGTCATACATCTATTTGGGTTACACAAACAAAGGGCTCAAAGAAGCCAAAGGCACTTACAACAGGCGGCAAAGATGGGATGCCAAGATGGTCTCCAAATGGAAACCAAGTTGCCTTTATGCGTGCAAATGAGTCAGGATGTCAAATTTTCACTATCGATATGGATGGCGGCGAAGCCCAACAACTAACAAACTTCAAAGAAGGTGCAATTAGTGAGATGCAATGGTCACCTCGTGGATGTTGCCTTGCTGTGTCCTACAGACAAACAGAAAAACCTTACACACATGCTGCCTCTGAAAAACGCAAAGAAAATAAAGAGAGTGATCCTCCAATTATCACTGAAGAAGTGTGGTACCGACTCGATGGCGATGGGTACTTTGGACATGCTCGTTTTCAACTCTATCTTGTTGACGCTTGCAATGGCAAGCACAAAAACATTTGGTCAAAAGATACGCTTGGATTCTTCTCCTATTGTTGGTCACCAAAAGGCAACAAGATTGCAATTGCAACAAACACAAGTAAGAACGCGATTACAGATTCAAAGCCAACGAAGATAGTCATTCATGATGTCATGAATAGGAAAAACAAAACGTTGCCCAACTGCACCAAAGGACCAAAAGATGCAATCACTTGGTCGCCAAACGGCAAATACCTTGCATGGGCAGGCCGCGAAGGTGATGAGTCAACATACT
>JABHZL010000093.1 GCA_018656645.1 Phycisphaerae bacterium | reverse complement strand
GAGTGCAATGCGCCGCTTTGAATATGAATCTCAAATCCTAGGTAGATTAAGTCATCGATGTATTGCACAAGTGTATGAAGCAGGCACCTACGATGATGGTACGGGAGGTGTCCCCTACTTTGCAATGGAATACATCGTAGGCGCTAAAACGTTGCTTGAATATGCAAGGCAAAAAGATTTGAAAGTCCATGAACGACTCGAACTTTTTGAACAAGTTTGCGACGCAGTTCACCACGGTCATTTAAAAGGAATTATTCACCGCGATTTAAAACCAGACAATATATTGGTAGACAGTTCTGGCAATCCCAAGATCATTGATTTCGGCGTTGCGCGTTCGACTGACTCGGATATGGTCGTCACAACACTGCAAACAAATGTCGGGCAACTCATTGGCACTGTGCAGTACATGAGTCCTGAGCAGTGTGAAGCAGATCCAGATTTGATTGATGCTCGAAGTGATGTGTATTCCCTTGGCGTGATTTTGTATGAACTGCTTACAGGTCAACCCCCCTATGACTTGTCTTCCATTCCGATTTACGAAGCGACTCGGCTTATCCGAGAGCAGCAACCGACAAAAATGACCACTATTGCTGAGGGTATACAAGGTGACCTTGAGACGGTGGTCTCTAAGGCGATGGACAAGGATCGTGATCGCCGGTATCAGTCATCGTACGAACTTGGTCAGGATATAACCAGGTTCCTTGAGAACGAGCCAATTCACGCAAGACGTGCGAGCATGGTCTACCAATTCAAGATGTTTGCTCGAAGAAATCGCGCTGTAGTTGCGACGGTGATATCAATTGGTATTGCGCTAGTCTTGGCAACTGTTGTGAGTGTGTATGCAGGCATTCGTGCTTCACAAGCAGAAACCAAGGCAATTGTTGATCGCGATCGTGCTGTTGCTGCCGAACAGGCAGTTGCAATCGAGCGAGATCGCGCTGTCGATGCAGAAAAAACTTTATCTGAACAACATGCCCAACTTCTTGTTGTGCAGAAGAAAGCAGAAGAAGCGCTTGAAGATGCAAAGAATAAATTAGATTTATTAAGGGCAGTTGGAACTTTCAACGAGGAACTACTTTCGATGGGGACACCAAGAAATGCTCAAGGAAAAATGTGTACCGTTCTTGATATTGCATTGCAAGCAATCAATAAAATAGATCAAGAATTTTCGGGCACCCCATTGCTTGAAGCGCCTGCAAGACGCGCTATAGGAGAATTGTTGTGGGAACTGGGTGAACTTGAGCAAGCAAAGGTGCAGCTAAACAAAGCAATCCAAGTATTTAAATCTGCAAAAGACAGTTTCAGACCCCATGGATTATTACATGCGTATTCGGTCTACGCAAAAGTTCTTCTTGATTTAGGCGACGTTAATAAATCAAGGAGTGTTGCAATTGATCTTATTGAAGGAGCATCTAGTGTTTACGGCCTGAATTCAGAAGAAACACTTAAGGCAAAAAATATTCTGGCGGAAATCTTAGAATTTTCCAATGACCATGAAGGCGCGTTAGAGTTGCAACGTGAAATCGTTGACTCAATCGATGCAGGAGTTTCTGTGTCTCATGAGTTTGACCTCGATGCGAGAATCGGTCTTGCTGGAGCGTTGTATTTAAGTCATATGCTGTCTGGCGCGGGCGAAGAAACACGTCCTCTTTTAATAGATAGTTTGCTTGCAGTAGAAACATTGTTACCAACGATTAACGAAGATCTAGGCATCCTTCATCCAATCTCAATTGACGCACGCATTCTGTTGGCAAGTTGCCTCATGCAAGTAATGCGTATAGATGAATCGGTCCCTATTCTTGAACAATCCTATGAAGATGCATCAAAGATTTATGGGCCGAATCACTATAAAACTGCAGAAGCTGCAGGCGCGCTTGGTTCTTTCTATTTTTACAGAGGCATTCCTGAATCTGAGACGTTACTTCGCGAAGCGATCAAGATTTATACTGAAGTGCTTGGTACAAATCATCCAAGCGGTATTAATTTTAGATCAACACTAGGGCAATTGCTTGTAAGCCAAAATAGGTTTGATGAAGCTGAAACTATTTTGCAACAGAATATGCAGGACTTGCCAGAAGGCCCTTCCTTTGCAAGAACGCAGACAATCGGGTCGTTGGCGTATGCCCTAATGATGCAAGGAAAATTTGAAGAAGGCGAGCCGCTTTGGCAAGTAACAGTTGATGAGCTCCTCACAGCAAAAGCTGGCGAATCATCACAGGGTGTAGATGGAATGAGATTTATTAAAGCACATGCTTATATTTTGAATTCTCATCCTAACGCTGATGAAGTCGCAGATGAATTTATATTGCAACATATCAACTTGTATGGATCAAATGTTATACAACTTTGTACCTGGACGTATGTTCTTGGCCAATCATATTTTCAAACAGATAGACCCGAACGTGGATTGGAGTTTATCAATAGTATATTCAACATTATTCGTTCTGATCCAGATTCTACTGATGACGAGTTATTTACCGTAGCGAAATTTGAGTCACACGTTGTGCTGCTTTGTATCGAAGCTAATAAGTACACTGCAGCGTTAGAGATCTTGCAACGAATTACGCCCATCATTTCCGAAGAATTGGGTGAGACGCATGAAAAAGTTATTGAATTACGAGCAGTACTTAATGACGTAATTTCTAAGCTTGCTGAAGAAAATGTACCGCAGTGAGCACGCCCCTTCTCATCTCGACGTGGTCTTTTTCACTACCGATTATTGAAGCGGAATTTCCAAGACTCGCAACGCCTCGCAGCGCACTCGATGTTGTTGAAGCATGTGCCCGCAGTGCGGAATCGGATGAGTCGATCGATTCCGTTGGCTTTGGGGGCTTGCCAGATCGTGAAGGTCGCTGTACCTTCGATGCTGCGGTCATGAAATCGCCCTCTGAAAGTGGTTCGG
>JABHZL010000127.1 GCA_018656645.1 Phycisphaerae bacterium | reverse complement strand
CCTGCACTGCCGTGACCTTGCCAGCCATTGCCATAAGCGGGGAGAAGTTACGAGCGGTTTTGTTATAGAGCACGTTACCGTGTGTGTCGGCGACTCGTCCCTTAATGAGCGAGAAGTCTGCGGTAAGTCCATACTCAAGTACATACTCACGACCATGAATTGTGCGACTTTCTTTTCCTTCACCAAGGGGAGTACCATGAGACGTTGGAGTGTAGAAAGCAGGGATACCCGAACCACCAGCTCGAATGCGTTCAGCGAGAGTTCCCTGCGGTACAAGTTCGAGTTTCGTGTCACCGCTTCGGTAAAGTTCTGGAAAGACGGTTGAATTTTCGGTTCGTGGATAAGAGCAAATCATTTTTGAAACACGTTTTGCTTTGATGAGCGCTGCAAGCCCAACTTCGCCACTGCCTGTATTGTTATTGATCACTGTGAGATTCGTCGCACCTTGATCAATCAATGCGTGAATCAATTCGATTGGACTGCCAGCTTCTCCGAAACCGCCAATCATAATTGTTGCGCCATCGAACACTTCTGCTACCGCTTCTTCTGGGCTTGCAATTTGTTTGTTGATCATCAGAAAATCACTCTTCTGAAACTGTCTGGACTTCTTTGACACGTGCGTAGTCGAATAGTCCTGCTTCATCGAATAGGACACGATCTTCATAACCGTCAAACCAGATTGCATCTGGATTTCGACCGACGATGCACACTTTTCCGCGGTGGCGTGCATCTGCGGCATTTCTTAAAAGTTTGAAGATGATGACACCGTTTTCACTACCCGCAAGTCCAGGAATCGGCTCACTAGTAACTGCGCTCACTTCGGTTTTACCTCTGTAGTGTGTGATCGAAAGTCTAGCGTGTGTTTCAACACCTGAAAGTCCCTTTTGAGAATCGTTGAGGATTTTCCAAGCTGTTTCGATGGGAACATTAAAGGTTCGGTGTGCCACAATATCACGACCACAGAAGAAATAGTGGTTCTCAGCGCCAACACGTTTCAGATCTCGTTGCATGATTCGCAGGGCATCCGAGTTGTCATTTATTTTTTTGATAATGGGAGATTGGTTTTCAACACTAACCCAGCCACGGGATACAAGCCCCTTCATTGCTTTTTCTGTTGCAGGGTTCCACTGATGAAATCCATTTTCATCCACGATGTAATTCCCCTGATCGTCTTTGACGAGAAATTCATCAGGGTGGTTAAAGTGGAGTATCATCCGCAACCCAACATCAGGGTACGTTTCGTGAAAACTGTCAAGCATAGAAAGGAACGCATCGTCAAAGCGTTGTGGGAAGAACGCCATTTCCTTTGTACCAATTCGAATGGATTCGATGCCTGATTCTGCAAGTGCAGAAAGCCAAGCTGCAATTTTAGAATTTGCAAGCACCATTGGGTCGCCACCAGAGAGCAAGATCTCCCTTAATTTTTCGCGACCAGTCTCAGGGTGCACGCCGCCGTTGTTTGCAACTATTTCGTTATGCGAATGAATGTAGTCTACGATCTCTGGAATTTTAGCAAGTCCCTTTTTAGCAACGGTGCCGTCGGCTCGTTCAATGTCTTTGCGACCTATCAATTCTTCTCGGTAACAAAAACGGCAGTGTGCTGAGCAAGTCGAAACGACGTACATCAATCCCATTTCATATTTGTGAAGCAATCCCTCGACAGGGCTGTAATCCATTTGATAGCCGGGATCCTCTGCGCCGACTAAGTCATTTGTTTCTTCGGGTGTGGCTTTAACAATGTGCTGAATTGGCTTGCTATTTTTTGCAATGTCAAAGTAATGACGAGTTAACTTCACAGGCATTCGTTTTTCGACGTCATGATCTGAGTTTTTTAAAACGCGAAGCGCTGCGATCTCGCCTGTCGTGTAGAACCCTTGCATCTCTGCAGGGGCGTTTTCCTCAAAGAAGGGGTGCAAGCCATTGACAATATCACGGTGGTACTTTGGGCTTTGGACCGCATCAAGGAACTTTTGTTCTCGCTGGGTAGGGGTATACTTTTTCTTTTCAGTCATCATGCACTCTTTGTAGGTGTTAGTAAGTGGACCATACAGGACTCAAATCTGTGACTTCTTCGGTGTAAACGAAGCGCTCTAGCCAACTGAGCTAATAGCCCTTATTTCAGATTGCATATTCTAGCAAGTTCAGCAGGACTTTCGAGGGTGTCGTGAATTTGAGGATTGGAAATTCGCGAACGTTTCCAGGAGTGCTTCTGGAGGCGGAAAATTACTGTTATTTTGAGGCTGCAAGGAGATCGGCAACGAATCGCTTACCATTATTGGAGAAGAAATCACAATCGACTTTACCACTGCTTCAATTACAGCAGGCGATCATACATTCGGATTCGCGCCCCTTGGGCTCGTGCCACAAGAGGTTATCGTTGCAGGTGGTGCAGAAGCAGTTGTTGAGCAGCAGCTCAACAATACATGAATAGCGCCTTCGTTCTGTTGGGGTTAGTTACGGACAGGCACCCCATGCTGAGATCAATAATAGAAGGTCATCGATATTGACAACACCATCTTGGTTGAGATCTTCTTGGCAGTATTCGCATTCGATGAAATCGCAGACAAAACCATCTCCAAAGTAGAACCCATTGCCAGCCATGCATTGTTCGTAATCAACGAGAACGCATTGGTCTGTCACACAACATGCACCGATAGGTTTGCAGCAATACGCATCAGCGCAATTCGTGTAGTCGCCAGCATACGAACTTGCGGGTTTATTGCTACAGTCGGTTTGCGTCATTTCTACACAAATCATATAACCAGAATCAACATCAAGGAAGCAGCAAGCACCTGTTGGTGTTGTCTGTACACAATCATTTATACAAATACATGGTATCCCCGGATAATATATTCCTTGAAGTTTTTCACAAGTCCATGGATCAGTTTCTATGCAATCAAACCAACCAGTAGCATCTTGGTAACAACAAGCGCCAATATCATCTGGTGGTGGAGGGCAAGCGACATCATCACAAGTTGTATTTGGAAAGAAGGAACTCCCAAAGTAAGTAATGCATTGTGCTTCACTCATCACTGAACAATGTGATTCACAATTTTCTTGATAGCAACACGCACCAGTTTCTTCATCGATGGCACTTGTGATGACAAGGTCGCCGAGCATTTTCTTATCTTCCGTCCAAGAACTTACATTCCCTTGGTAATCGACAAGGACACTATTTAAAATGGTGCCACCTGTTATTGGCATGCCTTGGAAACCATAAATGTAGTCAGGGCCAAATTCAAGCGAATCGCCCGAGCCCCAAACATAT
>JABHZL010000057.1 GCA_018656645.1 Phycisphaerae bacterium | reverse complement strand
CGTAGAAGATGCAAAAAGTTCAGTTATCATTACGTGTGACGGTTCGTGGCGAAGAGGAAAAGTTGTTCCGTTAAAAGATAATGTTGACTCTGCGGCAGAACTCACAAGTTTGATTGAGACAGTTGTTGTACTAAAACGTTGTAATAACGATATCACTTGGGTTGATGGAAGAGATGCATGGTGGCACGACTTGACTGATACGCAAGATGAAGATTGCCAGTGTGAACAAATGGATGCTGAAGACATGCTCTTTTTGTTGTACACGAGTGGTTCAACAGGAAAACCAAAAGGCATCATTCATACTACTGGGGGATATATGGTCTATACGTATCTCACAAGTAAGTGGGTATTTAACCTAAAACCAAATTGTGACCAAGTATATTGGTGCACAGCGGACATTGGTTGGATTACAGGGCACAGTTACATCATCTATGGTGTATTGCCAAATTGTGTGCCTACGATTATGTATGAGGGTGCACCGAATTTTCCAGAAGGCGATCGTTTTTGGGATATTGTAGAACGACACAAAGTGACGCAGTTTTATACTGCACCAACTGCGATTCGCGCATTTATGAAGTGGGGCGATGAACACCCCAATAAACATGATTTAAGTTCACTGAAAATATTGGGAACAGTAGGTGAACCAATTAATCCAGAAGCATGGATGTGGTACCGCGAAACAATTGGTGGGAACAACTGCCCGATTGTTGATACGTGGTGGCAAACTGAAACTGGTGGTCACATGTTGACGCCACTTCCAGGTGCTACTCCAACAACTCCCGGCTCATGCACAATGCCATTCTTTGGCATTGATGCTGCAGTTGTGAACGAAGATGGCTCAGAAGTAAATAAAAATTCCGGTGGACTTTTGGTTGTGCGTAAACCATGGCCCGCAACTTTGCGAGGCGTGTACGGAGACCGAGAACGTTTTCTTGAAACATATTTTGAGCGAGTTGAAGGAATGTATCTCGCAGGGGATAGTGCACGGATTGATGAAAACGATAATTTTTGGATCATGGGTCGGATAGATGACGTGATTAATGTTTCTGGTCACAGACTTGGGACGATGGAAGTTGAATCATCTTTGGTGAGTCATGAATCAGTTGTTGAGGCAGCAGTTGTTGGTGTGCCGCACGAGATCAAAGGAACTGGAATAGCGGCTTTTTGCACGCTCGCAAGCGGTGTTGAACCCTCAGAAGAATTAAAGGCATCCCTTCGCGCGCACGTCGGTGATGAAATTGGAGCAATTGCAAAACCAGATCTCTTAAAGTTTACTGATTCTCTTCCAAAAACAAGAAGCGGAAAAATTATGCGGCGCCTGCTTCGCGATGTTGCGGCGGGAACTGATTCGAATCAAGATGTTACAACCCTCGAAGACTTCACGGTCCTCGCCAAGTTACGTGCAGACGATTGAATCTACTGCAGGAATAGCTGTACCACAAAGTAATTGATCACCGCAGACCACAAGGTCTGCGGTGTTTTTATTGATCCGAACTCTGCCGATTGCAACTTCTCGTTTGTGTTCCATTGCGCGGGGATCGAAATGTTTTGCCTCGGGTAATAATTGTGGTGAAATTGGTTGTTTGGTCGTGATTCGCATACTTGCAACATGTCCTATAAACACAGGAACACGAAATGAAGTTGCAGTCACTTCACAATTAAAAAGTTCATGAAGATCACTTTTTATAGCCTGTTCTTCTTGATCAAACTTTTCGTGTGGCAACACATTGTTTACTAGATTGCCGCCGAACAACGCGGTTGTATCGTGTTGTTCAAGCGCTTGAATGCCGCGCCAACCCGCACCGGAAACGGATTGCATTGTTGTTGTGATAATTGAAGTGATTTCATATTGCTTGTGAAGAGGAAAAAGTGCTTGTGCAATCAGTGAAGCCATGCAATTTGGGATACGTTTTTTATTTGAACGAGTTTCTAGTAGTGGTGGCAAAGAAAGCGATGTCTGAGGAATTGAACCGCTGCAATCAATGATGGATCCATCAAAATCGATATGTTCAACCGGGGATGCAACTATGAGAGCATTAACCTCTTGCGGAATCTGGTCATTTCGATGTAGTTGTATCGCATCGAATCTCCTCTTTGCAAGTTCTTGGACACACACCCTTCCAACCGACCCTCTCGCTCCTAATACTGCTACTTGCATCCCCCCATTCTAGTGGCTGCACCCGGTGATCTTGATGTCTGGCCCTAGGCGGTGCTAGGCACTAGTAGGTAGAATGTTGGCATGGCTGATTACACAACAAAAGACGGTGCACGAGTTGGCGTTCTCATGGGCAGTGCTTCAGACTGGCCAACTATGAAAAAGGCGAGTGAAACACTAGAAAAATTCGGTGTGTTGCACGAATGTAACGCGATTTCAGCTCACAGAAACCCAGAACGGCTTCAAAAATACCTCTCAGACGCTGAAAACCGAGGCGTGGAGCTTTTCATTTGTGCCGCCGGAGGCGCTGCGCACCTTGCAGGAGTAGTTGCAGCACACACAGAAAAACCCGTATTAGGCTGCCCAATGCAGGCATGGTCACTTGATGGGCTCGATTCCCTGCTCTCCACAGTGCAAATGCCCAAAGGAATGCCTGTTGCGACCTTTGCTATCGGAGGGGCTGGGGCGATCAATGCAGCAACCTTTGCAGTGCAAATGCTCTCAATGAGCGATTCAGACCTAAAAACAGCGTTTTCTGCCTTCCGTGAAGCTCAGTCTTCTGCAGTAAGTAATCTCGAATAATTCACGTTTTTGTTTTGACTTCGGGACGTCCGAGAACCACAATGTGGGTTCTGTGCGCAGCAGGTTTGAGGTGCTCAAAGAGGAATGCCGATGCTGCAACGAACGCTTTATGTATAGAGCGAGAACAATTCCAATGCGAATTCGTATTGGAGAGAAGGTACTTTAGGAGTTTCAACCATGTTTCATAAGAGAATCACAATCACAGCTTTCGCCCTTGGCATCATCGCAACAACGACAGCACCAAGTTTGGCAAAGCCAAAACAATTTAATGAAGTCAACGAGGGCTTCAAGGAAGTTGTTTCAACTGCAGATGGATCAAGTGCACTTTTTGGTCTTTGGGTTAACAACCAAGAAAATCAAATGCTTCTTGAACTTCCTCGAGGTTGGGATCGCAAGAAATTTTTCATTGCAGTAACACCATCTGCTGGTGTGATATTCTCAGGCTTGCAGGGCAACGAATCATATATTTACTTACGAAAATACGATGACCGCATAGCATTCATTTCACCAGAAATTTCTGTTCGATCAACGGGTACAAAAACCTCGAAAGATTCAGTCGACAAAATTTTTACTGACACCGTATTGGTCGATGTTCCAATCATCGCAAACGGACCCAATGGACAACCCGTCATCGACCTTGATAGCCTTCTTGTAAGCAACGCATCCAAAATTGCTGGCTCTGTTGGTCGAGGTGCTAACAGCAGACTCACAACAATTAAAACAGCAAAATCTTTTCCAAAGAACTTAGAAGTTGCCTTGGAGATGCCAACAAGCGGTGGAAATCTCAAGCAAATTCACTATTCAATCAGTGAAGTGCCAGAACGGGGTTCATATAAACCACGGAAGGCTGACGAACGTGTTGGTTACTTTACAACTGATTTTCGTGACCTTGGTCAACCACACGAAGAAGACAAGTGGATTCACTACGTCAACCGTTGGGATCTACAAAAACGTGACACGAGCCTTTCTCTCAGCCCTCCTAAAAAACCCATTGTTTTTTACGTTGAACATACTGTTCCTGTGAAATATCGAAGATGGGTTCGTGATGGTGCGTTGTATTGGAACGAAGCATTTGAAAAAATAGGCATCGACAGTGCAATCGAGGTTTATTACCAAGATGAAGCGACTGGCGCGCACATGGAAAAAGATCCAGAGGATGTTCGATATAACTTCCTTCGCTGGCTTAACAACGATATAGCAACCGCTATCGGTCCTTCAAGGGCGCACCCAATGACGGGTGAAATTCTTGACGCTGACATCGTACTTACTGACGGTTGGATTCGTGCCTACTGGCGATGGTATTCACAAATTCCAAAAGCAGAAGAAGCGATGGCTACACTGACACCTTCTGACATTCAATGGCTCGAAGATTATCCTGAATGGGATCCCCGAATTAGAACTGCTAGCCCAATTGAACAAGCTCGTATTTTTGCCGAACGTGACCGCCGCAAAGCAGCAGGGGAAGTTGACCCAGGAAAATCGTTGATAGATCCGATTCTTGCTGGTGACGAAAACCTTGCAGAAATCGCTGATTGGTTAGGCGATGAAGATCACCATTGTTTAGCAGCGTATCAACTTGCAAGCCAAATGGCGTTTGCAAGGCTTGGTATTGAAGCCCTTGATCTTGCTGAAATGGACGCACCTTCTGATATAGGTCGTGCAACAGACGATAAACTCGACGGTATTCCAGAATGGTTTATTGGTCCACTTATCTCAGGTCTTGTCTGCCACGAAGTTGGTCACACGCTTGGCCTTCGTCATAACTTTAAAGCATCTGGTTTGTACACGATGGAAGAGATCAACTCTGAAGAAATTCGTGGCAAGAAACCATTTACTGCATCGGTGATGGATTACAACCCTGTGAACTTTAATATGGAAACTGGCGATGTTCAAGGTGACTTTGCCATGATTGGTGTTGGTCCCTACGACATGTGGGCAATTGAATATGGTTACACACTTGGCAAGGAAGAAGATGTTCTCAAACGATCTAACGAGCCCGCACACGCGTACTTGACAGACGAAGACACGAGTGGTCCTGACCCGCTTGCTAAACGGTATGACTTTAGTAAAGACCCACTGACATACGCACAAAACCAAATGCGAATTGTTAATAAGCTGCGCGAAGATTTGCTCACCTCGTATGTTGAAGATGGCGAAAGTTGGTCAAAGGCACGCAGAGGGTACGAAACCACACTGCGCATGCAATCCGGTTCAGCAGGCATGTTGGTTGACTGGATTGGTGGTGCTTTTGTTAACCGAAACAAAAAGGGTGACTTTGGTGACGAAGGCGTTACACCAGTAACTGTTGTTCCAGCCGAACAACAACGTGCTGCGCTGAATTTCGTTGTAGAAAACATTTTCAATGAAGACGCATTTAATATTTCACCAGAACTGCTTGCACACTTTAATGTTGACAAGTGGTATGGCGGTGGCGGCGACAGCGGTGAAGCGACATGGCCAGTACATGATCGAATCCTTGGTTTGCAAGCTTCTATGCTTTCGTCAATTCTCGCTCCAAGCCGACTTGGAATGGTTTACGACAACGAATATCGTGTGCCAGAGGGCGAAGACGCACTTACGATGGCTGAGATTTTCGAAACATTGATGGATGCCGTCTACACAGGAATTGGCGAAACCGATGGAGATTGGTCAAACAGAGAACCAATGATTTCATCAATGCGCCGTAATCTTCAAGCAGAAATGACAGACAGACTAGTTGATCTTTCAACAGGTCGCGTTCGAATGTTTAGACCCGTGCGAACACTTGCTTTGTATCACACTCGTGCGTTGTACAAACAAATCGAAGACATTCTTGAAAGTAATGCCTCGCTTGATGTTTATTCACAATCGCATCTTGAAGACATGCACGAACGTCTTGGTAAAGCACTTGACATTGTGTATACGATGTAATTTTATACGTAGTATTCCTATAAAAAGGTCGCTCTAACGAGCGGCCTTTTTTATAAAATTTCTTGCCTGCAAGAAGGGTCACGTGGTTCTTTACTTGTCACATCCTTTGGCATTGCAAGATGTAACATCACTGGATCGGTAAGTTCAACGGTTCCATCAACTTCGTGCGCTCCAATTTTCATTGCATTGCCAACCCAATCAACATCAATTGATCCACATGGGTGACCTTCGTGTCGACGCCAACGAGTTCCATGACTCCTTGGGTAGTGACTTACGCCCACCATCTGCACATTGACGATTTCTCCACGTAGTGAGTTTGGTACTGTAATTGGTTGGTGTAATACGCCAACATCACCCCCACCAACACGAAAAGCAATGTGCACATCACTGGCACCCTCTACGACAGTAAACGACCGCTGCGCAGGTCTTAGGTGCACAATAACTGAGGCAGGATTTTCAAACCTGTTTTGAAAATAGATAGATAATTCTGGGCCAGTTTCTGATGTTCGGACGAGTGGAAACAAACAAACTCCGTCTGCTTCAAAGTAATGTGAGCCAACTATTTCTTGGAGTTGGTTTGGAAGTTGGTCTTCCATATTAAATGCGTAGACTAAACAGGCTGCAATTGCGAGCGTGATCACTAGCGAAACGATTTTTGAAAAACCAATACTGTCTCCGCCGGACATCGTCCAAGCCCAAATTGCCCAAAGCAAACTTGCAGCTCCAAGGAGCACAAGAATAAAATTTCGCTTTTCATGCATGGCGAACCTCCATATCAAAGGTCGACGCTGCTAGGCTTTCACGCAGTCGTTGCAGCGCGATCCCGACCCCCGATTCCAGTCCCCCGAACCCCCCTTAAATCCCCACGAGTGTATTCTACTCGGGATACCCCCCTTATCGTCAAGGACTTTCTTTTCAAATGAACTTTGATTCTCCTGCAGAAATCCCAGTGAACGCAGCACAGCAGTGGTTTGATGAAGCTGTGTCTGCAAAAGCGACTCCAAATCCACTTGCAGTTGCGTTGTCGACAGTTGACAGTGAGGGCAAGCCGTCCACCAGGATGGTCCTGTTAAAGGGTTTTGATGAAAGGGGCGCAGTTTTTTACACAAATTATGAAAGCCCAAAAGCGACTGATCTTGAAAAAAATACATACGCTTCTTTGTTGTTTCACTGGGATGATTGTCAGCGGCAACTAAGAATTCGCGGTTCAGTTTCAAAAGTGAGTGCTGAAGAATCAGATACATATTTTGCAACTAGGCAGAAGTTAAGCCAAGTTGGTGCGTTGGCAAGTCATCAATCTCAACCACTTAAGAGCAGGGCGGCGTTGATGGCAAAAGTTGCAGCACTGATGGCGAAGTGGGTTGGTCGTAATGTTCCCCGCCCAGAATATTGGGGTGGCTACCGTGTTTCGTTAGACGAAATTGAATTTTGGCAGGGACATGATGGGCGATTGCACGACCGAATACGATATTCCCGTATTGATAAAAAGTGGAATTGGTCAAGATTACAACCATAAATAAACTGGCCCATTTTCAGTTTATTCTGCTAACTTCCGAGCTTCGTTTATGAGATCATCAGGAAGCTCGGGTTCAGGAAGGGGTTGTGACCTCGTGCCTTTATTTACTGGTTTTTTTTGGATTTTTTCTTCTTGAATCTGTTCTGGTTCTGGCTGAGGTATTTCTGATTTTTTTATTTCTTCATGCAAATTGGTTATATCTGCAGCATCGATACCGAATTCTTCTTTCCATGCCGCAGCCTTCTCTGGTGATAAGCCAGCGGGTTTACGGATGTTCTTTTTGTTTGGTCTTCTATGATCGTCGGCGATTGCTTCGAGGAATTCAACAGAACCTAATTGCTGCGCGCCTTTTGCTCGAATGAACCGAATTATTTCTCTGTCGTTTGTGACAACAACGATGCGCTTTGCAGTTGATGATGCAGCAACACGATCCATGATTTCTTGATCTGCTGTTTTGCTTCCACCGGTGTATATGATTTCAATATTTCTTGTTGAACCCAAATTACTCCCATCAGGGGGCGGTGTGCCGTCGCAGACGAGGGAGATTCGATCACGATTCCAGCGACCTTTTGAGAGCAAAGAGGCCAGTTCGCCCACCCCCAACCCAGCGAGATCAGGGGGTAAAACACCCATCTGGTGCAGCACATTCCAAGTATCAACAAGTAACTCCATAGTATAGGCAGAATATCGCGTATTTAGATTCTTGCAAGCAGTTGTAAACAAAAGGCTTAGCAATAATCACACACCCCCTTGCAATGGTGCCCACAATGCATGATAATACGTGGCTCTCAATACTTGATTCAAAGGAAGGTTTAGGAATTTATGGCAATACGAATTAAAGCACGGCAAAACGAATCTGCAAGTCAGATGCTACGCCGCTTCAAAAAACTTTGTGAAAAAGAAAATCTGATCAAAGATGTTAAGAAGCGTCAATACTTTGAAAAGCCATCTGAACGCAAACGTCGAGCCAAAAGACGAACCGAATCACGGATTCAACGTGAATTGCACCCAGAACTTCAACGTACACCTCCAAAACCAACTCGCTCCGGTGGCGGCGGTGGTCGTGGTCGCCAATAAGCACATGCAGTGCTTGAATCAAGTAAATAATTAGAACACAAACAGTATGCGCCGCGTGCAACGCACAGCGGCGATTTAATTTTTAGACAAAGTGTGATTACCGAAATTACACAAGGCAGAAACGAAATCAAGCCCGCGTAGGGTGAACTCAAATTAGGAGACGATCAACATGAACCTTCTCATGCTTGCTCAAGAAACAACAGCATCTGATCCTTGGATGCTTTACTACCTCGCACCAGTTGGTGCAATCGTCGCGCTCATTATGGCATTCGTCTTTAGTCGAGGTGTGATGGCACAAAGCGAAGGCGAACCAGAGATGATCGAAATCGCTGAGCATGTCCGTGCTGGTGCGATGGCATATCTCAAGCGTCAATACAAAGTAGTATTTGTCGTCTTTATTGTTCTCGTTGCTGTTCTTGCAGCCCTAGGCTTTGCAGGAATTCAACCTGTTTGGTCAGCCGTTGGCGTGCCAATCGCTGGTTTGTTCTCTGGTTTATGTGGCTGGTTCGGCATGAAAATGGCAACCAATGCTTCAGCTAGAACAACATGGGCTGCTAAACAATCACTGAACGCTGGTTTAAAGGTGGCATTCCGATCGGGTGCAGTCATGGGGCTTGTTGTTGTTGGTTTTGCACTCCTTGATACTTCCGTTTGGTTTTACATCTGGAATGAGGTGATGCCTGGCAAGAATCTTGTAGAAATCACATCAATCATGTTGACATTCGGTATGGGTGCTTCAACGCAGGCATTGTTCGCTCGTGTTGGTGGCGGTGTGTATACAAAAGCCGCTGATGTTGGAGCAGACCTTGTTGGTAAGGTTGAAGCAGGCATCCCTGAAGATGATCCTCGTAACCCAGCAACAATTGCAGACAACGTTGGTGACAATGTTGGTGACGTTGCAGGTATGGGCGCTGACCTCTATGAGAGTTATTACGGCTCAATCCTTGCAACAATGGCACTTGGTGCCGCGGCTGCGATGGGCATGCAGAATACAGATCTTGGCTTCCGCTTAGCGATTGCTCCGATGGCGCTTGCGGGACTTGGCATTTTCTGTTCTCTTGTTGGCGTCTTTGTTGTTCGAGCAAAAGAAAACGCAAGTTTTAGCGAACTACTTAAAGGTTTGCATAAAGGCGTGTATGTAGCATCATTCTTGATCGCAATTCTATGTGGTGGCCTTTTCTACTACTTATTCAATGGAACTGATATTTGGTGGGCGGGTCCTTGGCTCTCAATCATCACTGGTCTTACTGCCGGGCTTGTTATTGCGTATGCAACCGAGTATTACACATCCTATGAACATGCTCCAACACAGCGTATTGCGAAACAAACTGAAACTGGTCCCGCAACAGTGATCATCTCAGGCATCGCCGAAGGCATGATTTCGACATGGGCTCCATTGATCGTAATCGTTGTTGCAATTATCGCTTCGTTTAGTTTTGCGGGTGGTAATGATAACTTCCTTCTAGGTTTGTACGGTGTAGGTATTGCTGCAGTTGGTATGTTGAGTACGCTGGGCATTACACTTGCAACCGACGCATACGGTCCTATCGCAGACAATGCCGGTGGCAATGCTGAAATGACTGGGCAACCACCAATCGTTCGCGAACGAACAGATATGCTTGATTCACTTGGTAACACAACCGCCGCAACTGGTAAGGGTTTTGCAATCGGCTCAGCTGCTTTGACAGCACTTGCGTTGCTTGCAGCTTATGTTTCAGTTGTGCAAACAAGCCTTGACAAGAAAATTGCGCATGATGTCGCTGTGGTTATGTCAGCAGATTCAACCAACGACTCAATCAAATATCTTGGCAACGGCGAAGTTGTAGCAGTGAAAGACGGTGAAACATTTGGTGGACTCATGTTGGCGAACAACGATGTTAAAAATGTCTTTGAAAAATCACCAGAGGCATACGAATCCCTTGAAGCAGATCTTAACTGGAGCGAAATTGACAACACACACTCCGTGAGTGTTAAAGTTGGCGATCATCAAATGGCATTTGCTCTTGCTCCAACAAAAACCGCAACAATTAAACAGTTGTTGACCTACTACGATGTTTCAATCATGAACCCTAAAGTGCTTGGCGGTATTTTCTTGGGTGTGATGCTTGCTTTTGTTTTCTGTGCACTAACAATGAACGCGGTTGGCCGCGCAGCGTACGAAATGATGAACGAATGCCGCCGCCAGTTTGGTGTGATGAAGAAAGCTTTCAAAGCAAATGGCATGAGTGATGAAGATATTTCTGATCCCATGAACTGGCCAAAAGAACAAACGACTGTAGACGGTGTCGCTTATCCAGATTATGGAAGTTGTGTTGACATTTCCACTGCAAGTGCACAAAGAGAAATGGTTTTACCAGCGATCCTTGCGATCGGTGTACCCATTGTCGTCGGGCTTCTTCTTGGAGTTGGTGGTGTAATGGGCTTACTCGTAGGCGGTTTAACAAGCGGTTTTGCGGTTGCAATTTTCATGGCAAACGCTGGCGGCGCTTGGGACAACGCGAAAAAGTATATCGAATCAGGTAAGCACGGTGGCAAGGGTTCTGACGCACATAAAGCAAGTGTTGTTGGCGACACTGTTGGCGATCCATTCAAAGATACATCTGGTCCTGCATTGAACATTTTGATTAAATTGATAGCAATTGTTTCAGTTGTATTTGCAGGCCTTGTTGTGAACTTTGGTCCAGTTGTCGCAGGGGCATTGGGACTGTAAGTGTCACATCAAGAATTAGATAACCAAACGGCTGCTGCCGCTGCATTCGCAGCGTCAGCAGCCCGTTTACTTATTGATAGGCATTGTGAAGACGTTATTCTTCTCGATGTATCGACTATCAGCCAGGTATGCGATTTTGTATTGATCGGTACTGGGACAAGCGATAGGCAGATGAAATCTGTTGCCGATGAACTTGGTGATCTTGGCAAAGAAGTGGGCTTGCCCGCGTTTAGAAAGCACGTTGATTCGGGTGCAACGTGGATTGTGACAGATTTTATTACGGTGGTCGCCCACCTATTTGAACCGCAGCTTCGGGCATACTATGATCTTGAGGATCTTTGGGTAGACGCAAAGCGCGTCGAGATTGAATCTGGCCCCGAGCAACCTCAGTAAGGAGACAATGATGTTGAAACAATGTATTAGCCAAATGACTATCTGGCTGTTGGTGATTTCATGCGCAGCCTTTGCAGATGATGAAACTCGTTTGTATTCAGGTGCGATCGAAGTGCCAACACTAGGACCACTTCAAATGACACTTGGTGTAAGTGATACTGACGAAGGCACATTTTTATTCATGACTGTGCCTACGCAAAATGCAGTAAATATTCCATTGGCTGCAACATATAACAAAGATACCCAACTTGTTGCAGAACTTCCACAAGCAGGTCTTGTGTTTACAGTTAAGGAAAATGATGATCAGACCGAGTTGGTTGGGCAGATGGACCAAGGGGGCATGACCTTTCCGATCGCATTTGCTCGCGGAAACAAAGTTCCCGAACTAGTTCGCAATCAAATGCCCGAAGGTCCCTTTCCGTATACAAGCACAGAAATCTCAGCACTTCATCCAGATGGCCACACGCTTGCAGGAACGCTCACAATTCCAAAGGGAGAAGGACCATTTGCATGTGCAGTGATGATTTCTGGGTCAGGCATGCAGGATCGAGACGAATCTCTTATGGGACACAAACCGTTTTTGGTTATTGCTGATTATCTGACCCGTGAGGGAATCGCTGTGTTACGCTTCGACGATCGTGGTGTTGGTGGGTCAGTTGTTGAAGATATAGAAGCACTGCAAAATGCTACATCAGCGGATTTTGCAACCGATGTTGCTGTGATGATTGATGCTGCAAGATGGCAGCCAAACATTGATCCATTCAGAGTTGGGGTCATCGGTCACAGTGAAGGGGGCATCATTGGTCCACTCGTCGCATTAGAAGATGAAAAATTAGCATTTGTCGTGATGCTCGCAGGGCCCGGAGTTCCAGGTTATGCCCTGATGCCAGTACAACAGGCAATGTTGATGCAGGCAAGTGGGGCTGATCAAGCACTTGTCGATAACGTTGTAAATGCTTCGATGAATATCTATGAAATGTATCGAGACGGTGCAAGCGAAATTGATTTGCGTGCGCAAATGATGGAACTTATTGATCTCCAACTTCAGTCACAAAACTTAACTGTTTCGATAGATGAATTTGATGAGATTACGGATGTTGGTATTGCTCAATTCGAAACACCGTGGTTCCAATGGTTCTTGTTTCACGATCCAGCTCCTGTACTTGCACAAATGACATGCCCAGTGCTCGCAATGAATGGAACGTTGGATACACAAGTTTCCTCTTTGCAAAACTTGCCAGTGATTGAAGAAGCAATTACGAACACTGGTGGTGAAGTTACGATTATGGAGTTTGAGGGCCTAAACCATTTGTTTCAAAAAGCAACTACAGGTGCTGTCTCTGAGTATAGTCAAATCGAAACAACTTTTGAACCTGTTGCGCTAGAAGCCATGGGCGATTGGCTTGCCGAGGTCACAGATTATGACTAACAAGAACACGATCAATGATCTTGTATTCTTAGGGTTTAACAAACAAGTGATTGCACTTGATCGTTTTTCTGGAGAAAAAGTGTGGGAATGGAAAGCTTCCAAAGGTACTGGCTACACAGCAATTTTAGTTGATGGCGACCGCCTGATCGCATCAGTGCAAGGATACACATATTGCCTTGATCCTTTAACAGGCTCAGAAGTTTGGATGAATGAATTGAAGGGTCACGGCACAGGCATTCCTTCAGTGGTTTCTATTCGCGGAAGTTCAACTGGAGGTGCTGCAGCACAGTATGCAGCAAATCAAGCAGCTGCTGCGGCTACAACGGGCGGCGCGGGCACGACAGGCGCATGAGTTTTGGTTTATCACGAGGAAAAACGCTTGATGCTGGCGATGTTGGAATTGACATGCGAAACCTTCCCTCTGCTGATGAAGGAAGAATAGATCCACGAGATTGGTTTTCGGAAAAATCCTCCCCCTTAGAGATTGAAATTGGTTCGGGTAAGGGAACGTTTTTGTTGCAACAATCTGAACTGCAACCAGAAACAAACTTTGTTGGTTTTGAATGGGCAGCAGAGTTTTATCGATACGGTGCTGACCGCTTACGACGCAATGGCAGAAAACGCGTACGCATGGTGTACGGTGATGCGACTGAATTTCTGAAGTATTGGTGTGAGGATCACGTTGCGGAAGTAGTTCATTTGTACTTTAGTGATCCTTGGCCGAAGAAAAGACACAACAAACGACGAGTTATTCAAGATGAAACATTGCGGACTTTTCATCAAGTGTTGAAACCCCGAGGTGAACTACGCATTGTGACAGATCATGATGATTTATGGTCTTGGTGCGAGGAACACATAAATCGCCACCTTGATTTGTTTGAAAGAAAAACATTTGACATTGTTGATTCTGCGAATGAAGGCGAATTGACTGGAACAAATTTTGAACGCAAATATCGACGGGAAGGTCGCCCGTTTCATTCTGTAACTCTACGTTCTTTGCCAGAAAACAGAAAAAATTAAACATGCACCGCGAAGGTATAAATGTCAACGACGTCCAGCCGGAAGATATTCTTTGTGATTATTGTGGACGCGCTGCATGGGCTCTTGGAGAACCGTGTATCGAAGGGCACGAAGGCAGCATTGTTTGTGGGATGTGTTTGTCAAAAGCATTCGCAAAGCTTGTTGTAGAGGGTTCTGGAGAGCCTGTCGATCAGGTTTGCAGAATGTGCCTTGAAACACGCGATCAACCCTCATGGATAAGCAAAATCGACCAAGAAGCGACCATTTGTCTTCGTTGTATCAAGCAATCAGCAACCACCCTTGAGAAGTCTGAACATTGGGAATGGTCACGACCCACAGGCGGATAGTGGGGGTGTATCTTGGGTAATATGGGATCCCGATTGAGTCTTGCAAACAAATGTCTAGCTATTTTTGGCGCTGTTATTCTCACTATTTTTGTTATCACGTCGATTATTTCTTGGACGAAAACAGCAGAACTTATTTCCGATTACCAAGAAGAACTAGCCAAACAACTCGCGATTGAATGGCTAGCCTCAAGAGAAGACTTTGCAGATTCAGATGATGGTGCGTCGTTAAACATTCAATTGTTTTCTGTTGAGAACATCGAAGATGGTGCAGGCAGTTTTGAGAGTAGAGCAAAAAAAGTATTTGAATTAAGCGGGGAAACAACATTTATAGATGCGCACGATCGAGACCAACATCAGAAATTTTTATATGCAAGGGCAATTAGAGAATCACATAGCAGTGCAACAGAGAAGCCAGGCGTAAACTCGTTTAATTCCAGTACCTCTGTTCCAGGTATTTCAGACAAACTCGAATCAATTCTTGTTGTAAGCCTTGACACAGGATTTGTAACAACTCAACGCAGAAGCATGCTATTTTGGTTGATTGTTGCTGGAATATCGAGCTTTTTATTTTCGCTACTCGCTTTCTATCTCATACTCACACGATTGGTATTTTCACCAGTTCGTAAACTACGCCGTGTATCTGAACGTGTGCAAACTGGCGACTTAAGTGCTCGCTCACAACTTGTGACTGGTGACGAGTTTGAAGAATTGTCAATTGCGTTTAACGAAATGCTTGACCAAATGGAGACCGATCGAGATCGACTTCATCTTCTTAATGAATCACTTGACTTGAAAGTAGAAGAGCTCGCTACTGTTAATGTTGGTTTATTTGAATCAGGAAGGTTGAAAAACGAATTCTTAGCCAACGTGAGTCACGAATTACGTACCCCACTTAATTCCATTATTGGGTTCGCAGACTTGTTGCAAGGCATGGGTCCCGCCTCAGAATCAAATGATGAAAAGCGAGTTCGGTATATCAATAACATATTGACAAGCGGGCGCTCTCTTCTTGAGATGATCAACGAACTTCTCGATATGGCGAAAATTGAAGCAGGTCGGATGGAAGTCAATCTTGAGAAGGCATGGGTGGAAGATTTGCTTGAAGGACTTGTTGGCATAATGCGACCACAAGCAAAAACATCAATGATAGAAGTAGATGTTCACGTTGTGAATAATCTCCAACCAATTGAAACAGATCCCGGAAAACTGCAACAAATTTTATATAACTTCCTTTCAAATGCGATCAAATTTAGTCCGCAGCGAGAATCTATCGAAATTATTGCAGAACAAATCAAACGTAAGGACCAAACGTACGCTGTCAGAATTATGGTTTCGGATCATGGCCCTGGAATTCCAGAAGATATGGTTGACAAGGTTTTTGAAAAATTCAGACAGGTCGACGCATCACACACAAAGGAACATCAGGGCACAGGCCTTGGTCTAGCAATTTGCCGCGAGCTTGCAGAATTACTCAGAGCAGAAGTTTGGGTAGAATCAATCACAGGACAAGGTGCTTCATTTTTCGTTGAAGTACCAGTAGTTTATGAACCCGATACCCCAGAACCGTTGATGACTCCATGAATATTACTTTTGAAACAATTTATCTCGGCTTAAAAAGTCTTCGCTTGCACGCCCTTCGCTCTATATTGACGAGCCTTGGCATTGTCCTTGGAGTTGCGGCGGTAATCGTGATGGTTTCGATTGGCGAAGGCAATAAGCAAGCCGCACTGCGTGCAATTGAATCACTTGGTGCAACCAACATTATTGTTCGTTCTCAGCGTCCACCAGAATCTCAAGATGTGGGTTCACAACGAAGGTCGTTTGTAGCATCGTATGGAATTACTCGCGCGGATGAACGCCGACTTCACGAGTTTGTTGATGTAGAGATGATCGTGCCACTTAAAACGGTAGGTTCAGAGGTTGCAAAGGGCGCGATCCGTACTACGAGCCAAACTTTTGGAACAACTCCACAATTGCAAAAAGCAGCAAATCTTCGAGTGCAAGAGGGTGGAAGATATTTGGTCGAAGAGGACATGCTTCGTAGAGCACCAGTTGCAGTGATTGGGTATGAAATTGCAAAACAGTTTTTCCCGCTTACCGATCCAATCGGTGAAAAACTTCGCATAGATACGAGGGTTTTTACAATCGTTGGTGTTCTAGAACCCGTTGGGCTTGCAGGCGGAACAGGGTCTGCACTTGTTGGGCGTGATCTAAACAAGGATGTGCACGTGCCAATGTCAACTTCGCGGATTGAGTTTGGCGACATCGTTGTACGACGACAAGCTGGCTCATTTAGTGGTGAAGAAGTAGAGGTTTCTGAAATCTACCTTACTGCTCCCTCTACTGAAGAAGTTGTTCCAATGGCAGAACACATCAGACAAATCATGAGTGTAGGTCATCCGGGATTAAAAGACATTGAAGTGATAGTTCCGTGGGAACTATTAGAAAATGTACGCAGAACGACTGCAACAATGAATATTTTGCTGACGGCTATTGCAGCTATTAGTTTGCTTGTCGGCGGCATTGGCATCATGAATATTATGCTTGCAACAGTTGTTGAACGAACACGGGAGATTGGAATTCGTAGAGCCGTTGGTGCAACGCGTCGCGATATTGCAGCACAATTTCTTGTAGAAACAGGAAGTTTAAGTGCCGTTGGCGGGTTGATTGGTATAGTTGTTGGTGTTGGTATTTCAGTTGGGCTCGAATCAATTTTACAATTATTGTTTAAGCTTCCGTGGCTTGCGGGCATCGCCGACATTGGGGCGGGCTTAGAAACACAAGTCACCATGTGGTCTATTATTGTTTCGTTCCTTGTTGCATCTGGAACGGGGCTCATTTTTGGAATTTATCCTGCAATCATCGCAAGTAGGCAGGATCCGATTGTGGCACTCCGTCACGATTAGAGAGGAATACTATGTTTATAGAAATGGCATTGTGTGTTTGTGCACAAATAACAACAGAAGATTATTTTTCACTTTCATACTTGTCGAGTTGCTCGATTTCGCCAAGTGGTGATTATGTTGCATGGACCGAAGGGCG
This sequence comes from Phycisphaerae bacterium, assembly GCA_018656645.1. Classification (GTDB taxonomy): domain Bacteria; phylum Planctomycetota; class Phycisphaerae; order Phycisphaerales; family SM1A02. Next base: position 5,633 of record JABHZL010000057.1, on the reverse strand, counting down.
GTGGGACGAGGATTTAGATCGACGAAATTATGATATTTGGATTGCAAATCAACTTGATCCAGAAAACACAACAATGCGCATCACATTTGATGAAGCAAATGACAATTCTTTGCAATGGGGAGCGGATGATGCGTGGGTGTACTTTTCATCAAAAAGGGGATCCAAGACGGATGATTTACCACGTAATGGGAAAAAACAAATTTGGCGAGTTAAACCCGATGGTTCCCAATTAATGGCCGTAACCCGCCTTGAAGGCGGAGTTGAAGATTGGCAAATCAGCGACGATGGATCACATGTGTATTACCTCACAAGCGATGAAACACAAGTGGATGATGAATGGAAAGATTTGCGTAAAGAACACGATGATGTGGAGTATGGCCAAGGTTTGATTGATTACTCTGAACTTTGGGAACTTGATCTTAATACATGGAAACACGAGAAAGTTTGGGATGAAGATAAGGTCATTGTTGATTTTTCTGTTTCTCCAAGCGGCGGTCAAATTGCAACTGTCACAACTCCTGACACTCGTTTGATTACCAATGAGGGTTGGTCAGATATTGGTATTTACGACATTGCAACAAAAGAAACTGCATTGCTTGAAGACACGCTTTGGCGAGCAGATGCCCCGTCACCCTACGGCTGGGTGGAAGCACCAGATTGGTCAACAGACGGTACACGATTAGTTTTTGCAGTAGATTTCGATGGTTTCCCTCGAAATATGTTTGTCGCAACATTTGTTGGAGGAGAAACCGCTATTCAACAAGTTGAACGAGCAAACGAAGTATCGCTTGGTTCTGATCCAATTTGGATTCCGAATTCGTATGACTTGTTGTATGTGGCTGAACAAGGAACTATGCGACCTCTTCTTAAAGTAATGAGTGTAGGGAATGGAAAACAAGGAAAAACAAATGAAGTTATCTCGAATAATTTAATCTGTTGGGATTTTAGTGTTGCAGAAAAAACTAAGCAAATAGTCAGTATTGTTGGATCCGCAGTTTCCTTGCCAAACATCGTTGCTGCAAGCAGGAACCCAAATATGGTTTCGGTGATCTCAAATCCAAACTCACATGCCAACGATTGGCAACTCCCAGAAATTCAAACAGTGAAATGGACTTCAATAGACGGAACAATGGTTGAAGGTGTCCTTGAATTGCCAAATGGTTTTGTAGTAGGACAAGATGCACCGTTGCCAATGTACGTTGATTTGCATGGAGGTCCAACTTCTGCAAGAACTGCAGATGTATCAATTTCAATGTATGGCAGGGGATTACTTTCCTCAGACGGCTGGGCGGTCTTTAGCCCGAATTACAGAGGTTCAACGGGATATGGCGATACATTTTTAACCGATTTGGTTGGTCGAGAAAACGATGTCGAAGTACAAGACATCCTCGATGGTGTCGATGAAATGGTCGAGCGAGGCATAGCTGACCCAGAAAAACTTGCAGTCGGTGGCTGGTCAAATGGTGGTTATCTGACTAACTGTTTGATAGCAGCAACCGATCGTTTTAAAGCAGCAAGTAGTGGCGCGGGCGTCTTTGATCAAACGATGCAGTGGTCTACAGAAGATACACCAGGACACGTTGTGAATTACGCAAAGGGGTTGCCTTGGGAAGTCGCCGATGAGTTTCGTCGTATGTCCCCTTTGTTTGAAGCAGATAACATTACAACACCAACAATTATTCATGTTGGCGCAGGGGATGAACGCGTGCCAGCAGAACAATCAAGGGCACTCTTTCGCTCGTTGCATGATTATCTTGATGTGCCGACCCAGTTAGTGATTTATCCCGGTACTGGTCACGGGCTTTCTAAAATGTCTCATCGCAAAGCAAAAATCGAATGGGACAAAGCGTGGCTCAACCGCTGGGTGTTAAAAGAATAAACCACCTTGTAGGTAGTTTCTCATGATCGTATCAAATATTTGGAACACGAGGCAGCCGAACTGAAGCAGCACCACCAGAAAATTTAATTGTTCGTGTTTTCATATTTTTTGGCTTGAGTGGTGCAAATGGATACCCACCAAGTTGTCGGTGTACAAAATCAGGTGCTTTGACAAGCAGGGAGCCTTTGTAAAAACGAATTGTGCAATTACCTCCATGCACTTTCCATTGTTCTGACTCAATAAAATCAGTGATTGTATTAATCAACTGTTCTGCTTCTTCATTTTTAGTTAACCTATTTGGATCATCTGTGGGATCACCAAAATTAACACCTCCTCCTCCTGTGGTGCCCATTGTTGGCGCATTGTCAAAATCACGAATCGTAAACATTAAATTCATTACATCATACGTTCGCAATTCCATTGCACTACCCTCGGTGAACCGTTCCTTAAATCCGATTTCTAACATAGAGTCGCGGAGTTGCCACGCAGTAGGTGCTGTATTATTTAATTTTTCAATAATTCTTTCAAGCACAACTATCGCAGGCTGATTGGTTAGCTTGAGGGTGATTGGAGTACTTTTATCTATGCCATCTTTGTCCTTTGATTTCCAGAACACGAACATGTCAATGTTAAGATCGTCCTGAAATTGATGCAGTACTTGGGATACAGGTTGCTCGTCACAAGAAAGAGAGAGGTCTGTATATAAAAGTTTCCCGAGTATTTTTGCATGTGCATATTTGGTCGTATCTGGTGCTGCAAACAATACGCTACACAGCAGTAGAGGAGTTAAAACGATAGATTGAAGTAAAAACCGCATGCCTGAGTATATGCTTAATGTCTTTGGGCGACATGATTCATAGCTTGAATTGCCTCTGTTATCCCAATAAGAGCCATTGCAGTTGCTTCAGGTTTCATTGTTGCATCCCAAACCGAGGCACGAACACCACCAATAGCCTTAGTTGGGTTCACAAAACGATTGGCTCTTTCTTGCGTTGTGGTGAGTTGCGCAGTAAATCTCGCAGTGAGAAGCATTGATCTGAGCGAGGTAGATCTTTTTACAACGGGTGTGACTATTTCCTTTGGTAGCATGCAGGCAAGCATAGGTAACATTCGGATACCCCTAGCATCGACGACAGATCCAGATTTTGTTTGTAAAGAAAATCCACCAAGAAGGTCAGGAATGGAATCATCCACCACTTGAGAGGATAGCGCCACGTCGCGGAGTTCTTGTATCGAAATAGCATCAATAACGCCTCCAAGATCAGCAACGGTGACGCTTGCACGAACGACCCACGGAATAAGCGAAGCTCTGTTTTGCTTCGGAGTAGTTGAGAGAGTAATTTGAACAGTTTGTTCTGCGAGTGACAGTAATGCTTGATCTTGTTTTGCAAGCATTGCAATTGCATCGCAGAGAACACCTCGATCAAGCACCTTGTTTGGAACAAATGCTCCCTCTACCATTTTATTTGCAGCAGCAATAACTTCTTTTTTACACTTGTTAACCATTGCAGCAGCTTTTTCTGAAAGCAATAATTCTCCTCCACTTGCAAGGACAACAAATGCTTGTTCAACAACTCCTGTAATTGGAGACTCGTGCTCATTTACAATTGCAAGATCATTCATGATTCGAGTGTATGCAGCCACGGCATCTTCTTTTTGCATGCAATTTGGTAACTTTGAAAATCCCCATAAAGCCTCAGCTGCCATTGCTTGTGCAATAGTTGGCGCAAAAACAACGTCAAGTCGATCAACTTCTGGCAAGTACGTTCCAGTGATTCCAATTGGATCTTCAAGGGGCCAAACATGTTCAATTAAATAAGATGCGAGTAAGTTGGCAATCGGGAGCAGACCAGTGTGTTGGAGGGAAGTTTCTGTTACAAGTTCATCGCCACGGTGTAATGTCTGAATTGTTTCTCCTTTTGCATCTTGATACGCAGAAACAAAATTTATTTTGTATATCGTGATGTCTTCTTGCGCTGGAAGTTGGTGCGAAATTACCTGGGCAGCGGGAGCCCCAACCTTGATGCACATTCCCTCAAGGTGGTTCACGGTTCTTCTAAATGGGGACAACCGCATGTGCGAGGGAAATCGAAAGTCCCAAGCATTTCCACGCCTCGTTGCAATGCCATCACCACCACGTTGGATTTGTTTTGCTGCTTTATCAAGGTTCTTGGTTGGGATTGGTGTGAGCTTTGTAGCAATACCAACTTCGATCCCAATAGAAGAAAATGCAAAAGAGCGAACACTTTCTGGTAGTTTTCGAATGATAGGATGCTTTTTTGCTTTTGCAAAAGCGGTTGTTGCGGCATCTGCAAGTAAAGAGTTGTTATCACCAAACGCTTCGCCATACCCGAGAAGGTCACCGTTTCTGCGTAAAACAACACATGCACCAGAAATGTTTTCAGCCGTTACTTCATGGATCTCGGATACCATTAAATCATTATTTACCCACGTTCGTACAGTTTGCAGGGATGTTTCTACATCATTTCCATGCGCAAAAAGCACGTTAAAACATAAAATAATCGGAATGTGCAGGCTAAAAAGCACAGTTCTGGTAAATTTTTTTGGATGGTCGCTTGCCATGGGCTTAATTATGTGCATGGTAACGTTGTTGGGGGAACGGATTACTTGCATTTAGAATTATGAGAAGAGGAACGAGCATGCGATGCACAAAGCACGCCATTGAATGGACACGACATAGACGAAAGATCGTCATTCTTACGTTGTTGACCTTTCTGGTTTTGTGCTGAGACCGCGAGGAAGAAGACACTAGATATGTGTGATCTAGTGAGGAGAGAAGAGAAAAGCAGCCCGCCTTATTTGGCGGGCTGTCTTCTTATAGGAACAATTAGTAGGTTTTTTACAGATCGATTTTATCTGTACCCAATGCACCATGGTCATCCATACCGCCACGAGACGGGGAATCACCCTTATCGACGTGTTGTTCCCAATCTTCTTCTGTGCTGTCATCATCGCCTTGAGCACGTTTCAAACTGAGACCAATCTTGCGTTCTTCGAGATCAACTCGGAGAATTTTGACGTCAACATCTTGGTCGGGCTTCACAATTTCTTGTGGGCTGTCAACTTTGCGATCAGCCAATTCTGAGATGTGAAGGAGTCCTTCCAAGCCATTTTCAAGTTCTACGAAGACGCCAAAGTTAGTGATCTTTGTGACCTTGCCATGGACAACCATGCCAGGCTTGTACGCCTCTGGAATTGCTGTTTGCCATGGGTCTTCGTGCATTTGTTTGATACCAAGACTAATGCGTTGTTTTTCTTGGTCAATTTCCAAGACCATACATTCAGTCATATCACCCTTCTTATACTTTTCATTTGGATGGGCAATTTTTTCTGTCCATGAGATATCACTCACATGGAGCAATCCGTCGATGCCTGGTTCAATTTCGACAAACGCACCGTAGTTGGTAAGGTTGCGAACTGCACCGGAAACGATTGTTCCGATTGGATATTTTTCTGCCACGATTTCCCAAGGGTTTCCTTCGACTTGTTTAATACCAAGTGAGATTTCGTGTTTTTCTTTGTCGATATCAAGCACGATGACTTCGATTTCATCGTTTGGTTGAACAACTTCACTTGGATGGTTGATTCGTTTTCGCCATGACATTTCAGAAACATGGACAAGACCTTCAACACCATCTTCAAGATGAACAAATGCACCGTAACTGACAAGGTTTACCACGCGGCCAGTCACGCGGCTTTTGATTGGAAATCGCTCTTCGATATCTTCCCAAGG
>JABHZL010000054.1 GCA_018656645.1 Phycisphaerae bacterium | reverse complement strand
TTGCAGAAGCCATAGCCGTGAAAAAAACTTCTGAAGGCGCATAGAAATGACTACCTATAGGGGCACGCAGCGATCGACTCAGTAGGCAGTTCGTTTGCGTGTCCCTCAGGGGCGAAATCATGATTGCGGGTATCTTATAAAGTGATATGAGCGAGCCATCACCAGAATCAATTGCATTCTCCAAACTTACTATCGGTATCCATTCTCTTGCATTCAATAAGGATAAGAAAATGGGTGAGTGGCTTACTGGGTCAGTTACAGAAAACGGATCAACAATTTTTGGTGTATCAAGTGAAGATTTGTGCACACAAAGAGATTTGTGGATTGGCCGAATTCATCCAAATGATATTGACGCGGTTATTGCGGCTTTATCAGAAAAAGATGAATCTACAGAGCGAACAATTTATTATCGATTTCGTGATGCAAAAGAAAGATACAGATGGATTGAATTCCGTTTTTCAAAAATAGCGGCACATGAAGTTGTTGGTTTTATCAGTGATGGAACACAAGCACGAGCAAACGAATATTTTTCACGATTACATATTGCAGGTCGATCAAGTCTTGCAAGTTTGTTAGAAAGCGGAGATATCAACGCAAATATTAATTCGTTCTTAAAAACATTAGGTTCTGCGCTTGTTGTAGATAGATCGAGGCTTGTTCGGTTTCGTAAAGATGGGCGAGCATTTATTACACACGAATGGGTACGTCGAGATAATAATGAAACTCCAGAACTTCCAACGCAAGTTCCTGAGGAAGCAGTTGCATGGTGGAAAGATAAACTCGAAAAAGAAGGTGCTATTACAATTGAGTCGAGTGATCGATCAGATTTGCCACAAGGTGTTGCTGAGGCTATTGCAGAGTGCTCAGTGAACGCAATTCTTGCAGTACCTGCAATAGTTAACGGTGTTGTTGAGGCATTTGCATGTTTTGAAATTATGCAAGGTGTTCGGCATTGGCTTCCAAACGAGATTCTAGAAGCAACGATTGTTCTCAATGGATACGCAAGATCGATTGAACGTCGAATTGAAGATCGGAAACAAGCAGCGGAAGAATTTAAACTTCGTTCTAGTGAAGAACGATATCGTTTGATTACAAGCCACTCGCCCGTTGTTTTGTTTGGAATTGACACAGAGGGAATATTTACTTTGAGCGAGGGGCTTGGTCTTGGGAGTATGGGTGCCCAAGCAGGCGATGTTGTTGGGAGAAGTATGTATGAACTCTATCGCAATTATCCTGAAGTACTTGAACATGCGAGCTATGCGCTCGCTGGAGAAGAGTCACATACGAAGATTAAAATTGGAGATCATATTTTTGAAACTTGGTTCACCCCAGTCAAAGATGAGGATGAAGTAATCGTTGGAGTTTCTGGAGTTTCTGTTGATATTACAAGAAGGCATGAACTTGAAGAGCAGCAATTGATCATGATGCGTGAACTCGATCATAGGGTGAAGAACAACATTGCCTCGGTGATGTCCCTTGTTGAATTGTCAAAACAAGGTGCAACATCAGTCCAGGAATATGCAAAAACACTCGATGGTCGATTGCATGCCCTTGCGGTAGCCCATTCTACGCTTGCAAAATCTCAGTGGAGCGGGGCATGGCTTCGGGATATTCTGCAATTGACATTACAGCCATATATGGTTGGACCAAGAAGCCAAATCCAGTTTAAAGGTCCTGATGTCGAATTGTTTGGTGTATTAGCTAGACCGATGTGTATGGTGATTCACGAACTTGCAACAAATGCAATGAAACACGGGGCCCTAAAGATTGATGCAGGAAATGTATTGGTTTCCACGAAAATCCTTCCCGATAATCAAGTACAACTTTCATGGATAGAAACAGATGGTCCACCAGTGCCAAATGAGCGAATTACAAGTACCGGAACATCCCTACTTGAAGGTCTAGTGGGTCATGAAATGAATGGAAAAATCATATTAGATTTCAATAAAAATGGTTTACATTGTGTGATTGAAGTTCCATTGAATGAACTTCAGTAACCGTTACAATGCTGAGATGTCAAATCCCTGTCCTGATCAATGTAATGTGTTACTTATAGGTGGTGGTGGTCGCGAACACGCGATTGCGTGGAAATTATCTCAATCACCAAAACTTGGAAAGTTATACGCAACGGATTGCTCCAACGGAGGCATTGCTTCGCTTGCTGAACCATGCGAAGAAACGTGGGATAAAGACAGGATTTTCTTTCTCAATCGTTGGTGTGATAAACACGAAATTGATCTGATTGTCGTGGGCCCAGAAGTGCCACTTGCAGAAGGAATAGTAGATGAACTTTCTACGGATAAACGCCTTGTCTTTGGTCCAACAAAAGATGGTGCAAAAATAGAATCAGATAAATCTTATGCGAAAGAACTGATGCGTCAGGCATCGATTCCTACTGCTGATGCTCGATCTTTCCAGGACGCTGCATCTGCAAGGCAATATGTTTTGCGAGGAATTGATAGGGAGTTCACAAACGACCGCATGCCTGAATTATCCCGTGAAGTGTTGGGCATTCTTGATAACCTTTCTAGCAATCCACGCTGGATATTTCAAATGTCTGACGAATTACATAAAATTTTTAAAACTCGCGTTGATCCATGCGTAGTAAAAGCAAGTGGTCTTGCTGCGGGCAAAGGGGTAATCGTTTGTAATACAGTTGCAGAAACACTTGATGCAATCCATCTCATCATGGACGACCATGCGTTTGGCGAAGCAGGTGAAACAATTCTTATTGAAGAGTTTATGGAAGGGCAGGAAGTGAGTGTTTTGGCACTCGTGGATGGTCGTACGATTTGGGTGCTAGACTTGTGTCAAGATCATAAACAAGTTGGCGAGGACGATGTTGGAGCAAATACTGGTGGCATGGGTGCATATAGCCCCGCCCCATTACTTGATAATGAAGCAATGGAATTTGTTGAACGGGAAATTCTTGTACCTGCAGTTGATGGTATGCGTCGAGATGGCATAGAGTTTCGCGGCGTTCTTTATGCTGGAATAATGCTTACACCTGCGGGTCCAAAAGTGTTGGAATTTAATTGCCGATTTGGTGATCCAGAAACGCAACCGCTTATGGTTAGACTTCAAGGAGATCTTGTAGATATTTTATGGCGCACCGCTTCGGGCGAACTTGCAGATGCAGAAATTTCATTTGATGAGAGAGTTGCATGCTGTGTCGTGATGTGCAGTGAGGGATATCCAAGTGCATACGAGAAGGGTAAAGTAATCACGGGTATTGAAAATGCTGAATCTGAAAACCTATTTGTTTTTCACGCAGGGACAAACCTCTCTGAGAATACACTAACTACTTCAGGTGGTAGGGTGCTTGGAGTGACAGGCCTTGCTGATGAATTAGAAATTTCAAAAAATCTTGCGAACGCTGCATGCGAACAAATTTCATTCGACGGTGCCTTTTGGCGACGTGATATCGGATGCCGCGTTTTAAACAAGAAACCAGTGAACGCAAAATGAGAAAAAGAAGCTAAGTGCTTTAATTACAAAGTGATTTAATTTTATCACGCAGTGTTGCTGCTTTTTCAAAATCTAAATTGTCTGCTGCGTCGAGCATTTCCTTTTCAAGTAATTCAATCCGTTCTTCAATATTGAAATCTTTATCTGTTCCATGTTCATGGAATGCTTCGCGTGCAGTTTGCCTTGCAGATAGCTCATTTTCAATGCCTTTTCGGATTGCTTTTTGGATTGAAGTAGGCGTGATATTATTTTCTTCGTTGTATGCAAGTTGCATAGTTCTACGCCTACTTGTTTCATCCATCGCACCTTGCATTTGTGGTGTGATTTTATCTCCATAGAGGATAACTTTTGCTTTGACATGGCGTGCAGCACGCCCCATCGTTTGCACCAAGCTTGTTTCGCTTCGAAGAAAACCTGCCTTGTCAGCATCTAGGATACAAACGAGCGAAACTTCAGGTAAATCTAAACCCTCACGAAGTAGGTTTACACCGATGAGAACATCAAACTTTCCTTCACGCAAAGCTCTTAAAATTTCGAGGCGTTCAAGGGTCTCAACACCACTGTGCAAATATCTACATTGCAATTCGGTCTTGTCGAGATATTCGGACAAATCCTCTGCAAGTTTTTTTGTTAGAACCGTAACAAGCACTCGCTCACCACTTTTTACACATTCTCTTGCAGCTTCATATAAGTCGGGTACTTGTGTGGAAGCGGGGCGTACTTCAACGATCGGATCAAGCAATCCTGTTGGACGAATGATTTGCTGCGCAACTTCACCATGTGATCGTTTGAGTTCATATTCATTTGGTGTTGCAGAAACATAAAGAGTTTGAGGAGTTATGTTTTCAAATTCTTCAAATGTGAGTGGTCGGTTATCGAGGGCACTTGGAAGTCTGAATCCATGCTCTATAAGTGTACGTTTTCTTGCTTGATCCCCGTTATACATTGCACGAACTTGCGGAAGAGTAACATGTGATTCGTCGATGAACATGAGCCAATCATTAGGGTCACGATTTGGAACGTGACGAAAATAATCAAGTAAACAAAAAGGTCGACTTCCTTTTGGCCTGTTTTCGAGATGTCTTGCATAATTTTCGATTCCGCCGCAATATCCGATTTCTCGAATCATATCTAGGTCGTATCGCGTTCTTGCGGTGATTCGCTGTGCTTCAAGGAGTTTGCCTTGGCTTTTAAACTCTTCCACACGTTCCTTAAGTTCCTCCCGAATAGATTTTGCTGCTCGAAGAAGCCCTTCCTCTGGCATGACGTAATGAACAGCTGGAAAGATAAACACATCTGTTTCTTCGGCAAGTGTTTCGCCAGAAATTGGATGGATCAATTCAATGCGTTCGATTTCATCTCCAAAAAACTCAACGCGTACTGCGAACTGTTCGTATGCAGGATAAATTTCGAGAATGTCTCCACGTACTCGAAATGTGCCTCTCGTAAATTCGATGTCATTTCGAGAATACTGCATTTCAGTAAGCTCGAGTAGGAGTTCGCGGCGTTGGATAGTTTTCCCTCGTGATAATCCAACAATCCGGTTGTGGTATGAATCGGGAGACCCAAGACCGTAGATACAACTGACTGATGAAACAATGATGACATCGTCTCGAGTCATTAAGCTACTCGTTGCTTTGAGGCGTAGCCGATCTAGATCGTCGTTTCTTGCTGCGTCTTTTTCAATATAAATATCTCTTTGAGGTATGTATGCCTCAGGCTGGTAATAATCGTAATAACTGACGAAATATGACACAGAATTGTGAGGAAAAAGCGCTTGCATTTCCTCAAACAATTGTGCTGCGAGTGTTTTGTTGTGGCTTAGAATGAGCGTCGGTTTATTTACTTTTTCAATGACATTCGCCATCGTAAAAGTTTTTCCGGTCCCTGTTGCGCCAAGAAGAGTATTGTGTTTTTCGCCAGATTTAATCCAATTGGAAAGTTGATCAATAGCCTCTGGTTGATCTCCCCTTGGTGAATACTCACTGACGAGTTGAAACATTTACACAGAGTACTTGCTGTCGTACGTTGATTGATCCATTAAATTCTCTGCACTTGCATTTACGACTTTTATTTTGCAAAGCCAACCAGTTCCATACGGATCACTGTTTAGAAGCGAGGGGTCAACAACAACGGCGGGGTTTGATTCGACAATTTCTCCAACAAATGCAGAACTAACATCACTCGTTGTTTTGACAGATTCAACTTCGCCTAGCGATTCGCCTTTGTCAATTGAAGTGCCATCATCTTGCATTTCGACGTATGTAATGTCAGTGAGTTCGTTGGCAGCGAATTGGGTAATTCCAACAGTAACGATATCGCCTTCAATTCGATACCATTCGTGGGATTCAGAAAAATGACAATCAGTTGGAGTGGTCATGAGTAAGATCCTTGAGGTGGGCATTCTTTAACAGTGCCTCTTTGGCATAAACGAGTATAGTACCGCCTTAACCCCTACTTTCGGGCATCTTATAGGGCTGGATTTTATGACTTTACTTCTCACATTAGCGATCGAATCTCTGAACCCACTCATTGAAAAGGGTGAGTATGATGTTATTGATTCTCCTCAGATTTCTTCAGATCAATTGGGACTACGAGGTGTGATGGTTGATGCGAATCATCTTTCAGGTTGGGAGCATGATCAATACGTCGCCTTTCGCAATGCTGCTGACAAAGCACACTGTCCGTGTTTGCTTCTTCGAGGCAGCCGTCAACTTGATCTTATTGGTGATAGGGAAGCCTCAAGGGAACGAATACAAAGATTGGCTGTTGCAGCAAACCGCTTAGGATGTAATGCAGTAGCAATTACGCCTAAAGTTCCAAGTGACGAGCACGCTGTTGATTTAATTGTTGATGAACTTCGTGATGCAATGGGAGATGTAGAACGATTAGATCTTAATCTACTGCTTCAACCCTGCGAAGGTCATACAGCTGATCCAGATGAATTGATTGAGGTGATCAAAAAAATAGGTGGATTTAGAATTGGTGCTCTACCAACATTTTCTGCAGCATCTATAACTTCCGACCCTATTGAAACCTTACGAAAATTAGCTCCTTACGCGGGAGGGGTAGTCGCAGATTTTCCATGCGGCAAGGGCAAGAAAAAAGTAGATCCAGTTGAAGGGCTAGTTGCGGTTCGTGAAGTTGGTTATTCAAATTCGATTGCATTAAGTTATGTCGGTTCGAAACACCCATTGAAAGAGATTGAAAAAATCGCAAAGCAAATGAAAACCACTCTTGAGGAAATGAAGTAATCATGCCACAAGATCATCGCTTAGTTGTAACGATTGACGGTGCAGCAGGGACGGGTAAAACTTCAGTTGCAAGAGAATTGGCTCGCCGTCTTGGGACAGATTGTTTAGACACTGGGGCTATGTACCGCGCGGTTGCTGTCATCGCTGTAGATCAGGGTATTGATCCAAGTGATGGACAGACGCTCGCAAGATTAGTGACCGAGCAGGGTATTCGGTTTGATTGGTCTCAATCTCCTCCACCAATATTACTTGCAGGCAAGGATATTTCAGTTCGCATTCGTGATCTTGATGTCAGTTCTGTTGTTTCGATTGTTGCAGAACAATCTGAAATCCGAAAAGTGCTTGTTGAGCAACAGAGAAAAATAAGTCAAGATCATCCCACACTTGTAACAGAAGGCAGAGATCAAGGATCGGTAGTTTTTCCAGATGCGGCAGCTCAGTTTTATCTTGAAGCCGCTATGGAAGAAAGAACGAAACGCCGGTTACTGCAATTGCAGGAATCTGGCACGAATATAGATGCCGAAACAGTTGCTCTCGATATCACATCTAGGGATAAAATCGACTCCTCACGAGAGGATAGCCCGCTCACTTGTCCAAGTAGTGCAATAGTGATTGATACTTCTGACAAAACAATGCTTGAAGTTGTTGACATCATGGAGCAAGTTGTTCGGGAGCATCTCGCTGCTTTAGATCACGCATGATAGGTATGTTCCAAATTCAACGGCGAGCGCCTGGAAGTAGTATTTGGCGGGTTTTGTTTTGGTGGTCAATAGTAGTTCGTCTTTTGAGTTGGGGATTGGTTATTGTCTATAGACTTCGTCACCACGGTGCTGAGCATATCCCAAAGACTGGGCCTATTTTATTTGTTGCAAATCATCAGTCAAACTTAGATCCTCCAATTATTGGAGGTCTTGCAATCGACCGGCCATTTAAATCAATTGCAAAGGACACGCTTTTTTCTTCTGGAATTTTGGCATTTTTGATGCGAGGTTTTGGAGTGATTTCAATTCGTCGTGGCGAAAGCGATACTGCAGCAATTCGCAGTGCGATTGCAGAACTCAAAGCGGGTGGCTCGGTGATGTTATTTCCAGAAGGCATGAGAACACAGGATGGCACAATTGGAGAATTTCAAAGAGGAGTTTGGGTGCTGATTCGTCGTGGAGACGCAATGGTAGTTCCAATAGGGATTGAAGGCGCGTTTGATGTTTGGCCAACAGGAAGTAGGCCCAAGTTTCGTGGCTGGATTGAAACAGCAGTTGGGAAACCTATACCATCAAAACAACTTGTCGATCTTGGAGAGAAAGAAGGTCTGGAGCTTTTGAAATCTAAAATAGAATCCTTGCGTCTGATGTGCAGAGAAAATATTGATCGACGATCAAGCAAGTAGTACGCTTGCAGATGAGTAGAACATTTTAAATGCTGCCCATGCGACAAGAAGTGCAAAAACAACTCTTATTGCTTTGATTGGCATCCTAGTAGAAAGTTTTGCACCAATCCATCCACCCAACAACGCACCGGGTATAAGCCAAAGTGCACCGATGAGGGCGTAGCCTGCGTGCATATCTGAATCCGATTTTGTAATGATTTCAGAAAGCGAAATATCTTTTACTGTTGCACCTATTAAGGCTGTAAAAAACATGATTGCAGAAGATGTACCGATCGCTTTTCGGAGCGGAAGTTTGCAAACTCTATTGAGAAGTGGAACCTGAACAAGCCCTCCGCCGATTCCAAGAAGCCCCGCAGTGGTTCCAGTGATGCCGCCGGTAACACTTGCTCTTGACCAGGTTGTATTGGTTTCTTCTGGATTATGATTTTCTTGGTTAGCATTTTTAGGGCGAAGGGCTGCAAGTTGATCCCACAAAACCCAAAGTAGGAAAAGACCAAAACTTCCTTCTAGATAGGCGGCTTGAATTTGGTTACTTAACCACGCAGCAATAGAAATACAGATGATCGAAATGGGGAGCACTTTTTTCACGGTTCGCATTGAGACGTTCATCCCCTTTCGATGCCGAAGGGCAGCAGTGAGGGACACTGCTGGATTAACCGTCATTGCTGCCGCTTGAGCTAAGTGAAATGGCCAACCCAGGATAAAACCAAGAACAGGAATCATGATCACAGAGCCACCAATTCCTAGTAGCCCTCCAAAAATCCCTGCTCCAAGCCCCAAAAACAGTAACACCACAACATGAATCGGTTCCATCACACCTATTGTACACCTGACACCTGCACACCTGACACAGCCCTAGGCATTGTGTACCCGATGTTGTACTCGGTCCTGTACTAGGTACTCTTATTGGGCAAATAATGCAGGTGTTGTGTATATCATGTGGTAATGGAGTTTTGGTCCATAGTTGGTGATATTACGATTCTGCTAGGAGCTGCAGCATTGTTGGGAATTTTGGCTGAGAAGGCGGGGCTCAGCGGAGTTGTGGGGTACCTCATCGCAGGCATGATGGTTGGTCCCGGTTTGCTTAATTGGATTTCCTCAGGCGAGGATGTGATTAGAGATATGGCTGAAATCGGAGTCGCTTTGCTCCTTTTTACATTAGGACTAGAAATTGATGGGCAGAAACTGAAACAACTTTTTGGGCGTGGCATTTTTCTCGGTTTGGGTCAGGTACTAGGCACAGGAATTTTAGCTTGGGCAATTTCGCAATTGTTCCATGTTGATTTAAATACTTCAATAATTATTGGCGCGATGGCTGCACTCAGTTCAACAGCAGTTGTTGCAAGAGTCTTGCAGAACCGTGCAGAATTGGATGCACCGCACGGAAGAGTAACAATCACAGTTTTGGTTCTACAAGACATTGCAATTGTACCCCTCATGATTCTTGTAGGTGTCCTTGGCGCAAAGCATGGTGATGCCTCTGTAGCTACGTTAGTCGGTGGCGCAGCAGCAAAACTTGCAGTATTACTCATCATCATTTTCCTTGTAGGTGTTCTTGTATTACCAAGAGTATTTGGGGCAGCTCTTATTCGACGCAGTGCAGAGTTGCCAATTGTTGTTGGTATTGTGACTTGTTTATCAGCTATGTGGTTAGCATTTCAACTTGGAGCTTCTCCTGCGCTGGGCGCATTTGTTGCAGGAATGATTTTGGCTGGTTCACCATTTGCTGCGCAGGTGCGAGGCGATGTTGCTCCTTTCCGCAGCATTTTTCTTACTCTGTTCTTTGTTACAACAGGTATGCTTGCAGACCTGCCATGGCTAACACATGGATATCATTTTCTTTGGGTCATTGGAATATCAATTGGAATTGTTGTTGGAAAAACAATTATTGTGTGGATTGTAGGAATTACATGTAATATTCCTCGCAGAGTTTCCATTGCAAGCGGATTGTGTCTTGCCCAAATCGGCGAATTCAGTTTTGTATTAGGTTCTGCTTCACTTGCAGCAGGGATTCTTGCTGATGACGTATTTCAACTCATGATCAGTGCGTCGTTGGTAACGCTTCTCCTCGCACCCTTATTGATTGGCAGGTCAAGACAGGTAGCTACTTGGATAGACAAAAGCCTTGGAAGAACCCCAGTTGATGAAAGTGATGATGCCATTGCATCGATGCGGAACCATGTCATCGTATTGGGATATGGAGTTGCTGGTAAATCTGTAACCAACTCTTTGCTGGAATCAGGAAATCAAGTATTGGTTATTGATATGGGACCGATGGGTGTTTTACAGGCAAGAAAGGATGGCGCTTCTTCGCTTATAGGAAATGTACAAAGAAGGGATGTTCTTGAACACGCTGGCATTAGTTCAGCAAAATTGCTTGTGACAACGTTGCCAGATTATCGATCAACTGTTGAAACAATCGATCAAGTCCGTTCGCTTTCGTCTTCTATTCCTATCGTGGCAAGAGCAAGGTATTCTCGACATGCAACGTTGTTAAGTTCTTCAGGTGCAGATATTGTTGTTGATGAAGAAGTGTGCGTAGGACGAACGCTCGGTGAACAAGTAATGCAACAGTTAGGATTGTAATTACAGCCCAGGTGCAAAACCGCGGCGCATCGTGTTTTCACAAATTGCTCGTGGTTCAACAAATTGCAATAGATAATCCTTGCCACCAGCCTTTGATCCTACGCCAGACATGCCGAATCCACCAAATGGCATTCTCGCGACAAGCGCACCAGTACATCCTCTGTTGAGGTATAGATTGCCAACTCTAAATTCACGTCTTGCTCTTTCAAGGTGCGCAGGTTTGCGACTATAGACACCGCCGGTGAGTTTGTATTCGGATGAATTTGCAACTTTCAAGGCTTCATCGAAATCTTTGACACGCATGACAGCTAGGACTGGTCCGAATATTTCTTCTTTAGCGATTCGGTGATGTGGTTCAATGCCAGAAAAAATGTGCGGACCAATATGATCTCGTCCTGTTTTTTCATCAAGCCCGTCAGGAACATGTCCCGCAAGTTCTAAGTTGCCTTCAGTTTTTCCGATTTCAATATAGGAACGAATTTCGTCAGCAGCTTTCGAATCGATAACTGGTCCCATGTCAGAACTCGGATCTAATACATCACCGACAACCAATGTTCGTGTTGATTCAACTAGCCGTTCAAGAAAAATATCGTGCGCCGAATCAACAACAATCGCTCTGCTGCATGCAGAACATTTTTGCCCTTGATATCCAAATGCACTTTGCCTCACACCGAGAACCGCTTCGTCAAGATCTGCAGAAGCATCGATGATCACAGCGTTTTTGCCTCCCATTTCGCAGACAACTTTTTTGACGAATGGTTGGTCTTCAGGTGTATTCCCAGCAGATTTAAGGATGTCGAGTCCAACTGCTTTGGAACCAGTGAACGCAATGATAGAAATTCGTGGATCACGGACAAGTGCTGCTCCAACAATAGCACCTGGACCTGCGGCATAATGAAGGACATCACGTGGTGCACCTGCTTCCCACAACATTTCGCAAATATACTTTGCAATACCTACCGTTTGGCCTGCAGGTTTTACGATCACAGAGTTCCCTGTGACAAGTGCTGCCACAGTCATTCCACAACAGATTGCCATAGGAAAATTCCATGGACTAATTACTGCTGCAACGCCACGCGGTTGGTAAAACTGTTGGTCGAGTTCGCCAATGAATTCTCCAATTCGATCTCGTTCAAAAAGTTCTGGTGCCATACGTGCGTAATATTCGCAAAAATCAATTGCTTCACACACTTCGCCGTCTGCTTCCCGCCATGTTTTTCCAGCTTCTTTCATCACAACACCGCACATTTCGTCGCGACGGTCTCGCATGATTGCTGCGGCTTTTACCAATACTTGTGATCGAACAAATGGATCAGTGTCACGCCAACTAGGGAATGCAGCCTCAGCAAGCGCTACAATTTTAGACATTTCTTCTACAGTTTCAACGCGAGATATTTTTGGAATTGTGGAAGAATGAACTGCGAGCGCAAAATCATCTCGTGTTTTTGCAATTGCAAAATCTCTGTATGACTCTGTAAAGAATGGTCTATTATCACCAACACCCTCAACGGCAGGGGAAAGGTGATGTCTCTCTGGTGCGTCTTCAATTCGAGCAATACCGGGATCAATTCCTTGGTGTTGCACGTGTGGTGAAGCGAGTAGAACCGTTGCATCAGCATCATCAACAAAACTGCTGCGTAACCAAGATTCATTTGAAGTATTTTCTAAGAGTCGCCGGACTAAATATGCCATGCCTGGAATCATTTCGCCAACAGGAACGTATTCCCTGAGACGCAATCCTTCACTAAGAACGCCTCCTTTGAGTTGATCAGCCATGCCTCGTAACATTTGTAGTTCTAGCGCGGCAGGGGGAAGCCCACGTTTTTCGAGTAATGCCATTGCTGTTGCAATGGAACGAATGTTGTGTGAACCAAGTGCGAGCTTTACACCACCTTGTCCGTTTTCTGCAGGTGTTGATTCGATAAACAGCGCTGCCATTCGTTCAAAGCACGCATCGGTATCGACTTTACGGCTCCAAACCGGTACTGGCCAGCCCATTTCTTCAGCATGAATTGTTTCGTAATCCCAGTATGCCCCTTTGACAAGTCGGACTGTGACACATCGACCAGTTCGCGTTGACCATTCTATGATTCGTTTTGCATCCTCATCTCCACTGCGAAGGTACGCTTGCATTGCTAAACCAGCAGGGAAATCAATTTCATCGCAACATCGCATAAAGAGATCAAGAGTCAAATCTTTATACTCAAACTGTTCCATATCAAAGTTGATGAGTGTGCCGTTACGCTGCGCTTCTTCAAGAATTGGTCGAAGCGCTTCGAACAAACCATCAATGGAAACATCATTTGCAATTGGGTCGGTGTTTGCAAAAAGAGAACTAATTTTGATAGAGATATTCGTTCTTGGAATAGGTCCTAAGTGATCATTTTCTAATACATGCTGTGTTTTCCAGGAAGAAACTGTTTTTGGCAAATTTGTGAGTAAGTCTAAATATCGTTGACGATATTCCACTGCTTCTGCATCACTTACACACGCTTCACCGAGTAGATCAACTGAAAATGCGACACCTTCATTCCAGATTTTTTCTAGCGAAGGCAGGGCAGAGGCTGCATCAGTACCGGCAATAAATCGTTCTGCCATTTTTGTAATTTGGCTCGTGACAGTTTTTGTCATTGTGCCCTGCATTATGCCGCCAGCCTTTAGACCCATTCCCAAGCCGGGAGGAAGTTTTACATCCGGCTGCGTGAGGTAATCCATAAGATGTTCGTGTACTTGTTCTGGGGTAACGAGCATTGGAAACGTATCAACAAAACGGAAGAGCTGAATTTTGAACGCTTCGTCTTGCATTGCCCAATCCATGAGTTTGTCAGACCAGAATGCAGTTGAAAGCCAACTTTGCTTCTTCGATCGAGCTTGGTCGAGAAGCAAGCTGCCGATCGCTAAGATTCGTTGTTCTGTCCCTGCATCGAACACACTCTTTGTGTTTCGTTCACTTGGGTCAATGGTTGGAGCAGCCGCTTTAGATTGTCGTTTGAAGAATGCCATAGGTGCGACATTCTATCACTACACCCGCCGAATTGCCCTTAGAAAACGGTCGTCCCCAAAAGCATCTCGAATGATTTTTATGTCCACTAAATCAGATTCTTCTTTCGCAAGAGCAAGTGCTTGGTCTCTCGTTGAAGAAGCGATTTCAATGATGAGAAGCCCGTTAGGTTTAAGGTTTTTTGGAGCATTGGCGATGATATTTGAGATAACCCGTAAACCGTCTTTTCCACCTGAAAGTGCCAATTCTGGTTCCCAATCAAGAACATTTGCAGCAAGTTCAGCGAGTTCATTGTCTGGAATATAAGGTGGGTTGGAGCAGATGGCATCGAATGGATCAAGATCGATAATTGGGTCAACTCCATCGCCTTGCATGAATGAAATTTGGGAGTCAACTTGTTGAATTGCCGCATTGGTTTTGGCTAATTCAATCGCATCATTTGAGATGTCAGTTGCAACAATGGATGCCTTCTTCATATTGTTTGCAAGAGTGATTGCAATGCAACCAGTACCAGTTCCAATATCAGCAATGTTGCATGTTGGTTCAGTAGATAGTTTGCAATGAGCAATCACTTGTTCAACGATGCGTTCAGTACAAGTTCGGGGAATCAGTGTCGTATTATTGACTTGAAACTCGATTCCAAAAAACCAAGCAGTTCCAACAATGTATTGCACTGGCTCGTGCTTCATTGCTCGTTGCACAAATTCACGCAACGTTTTTCGTTCTGCATCAGTTGCAATTCGATCTGCATGTGCGTAGAGATCAATTCGTTCTCCACCGAGTACATGTGTGAGGAGCATCTCGGCAATCAAACGTGGATTATCGATTTTTTTGGTCTTAAATTGCCCGTACATCCAATCAAGGAGTAGGCGTGTCGTCCATTTGGTTATTTGTGTTTCGCTCACGTAGAGATTGTACGTGCGAATTGAGTCAAATCTTTAATTGCCGACCTTTTTTCGGCAAGCTTTTTGCACAATTTCGATCAGCTGATCGGTTCTAAATGGTTTGAACAACACTGTGTGCATGCCCTCTTGGCTTGCTCGCATGATGGAGTGGTGGGGGTCGTATCCAAAGCCAGTCATCAGCACAACAATTTGATCCGGCCAAAATTCTGTAGCAGCATGAAAAACTTCATATCCATTGAGACCTGGCATACGAATATCAGAAATAATCAGATCAAATTGTGTTCCAGCAGCCTTTGAATCCTTCAGTACTTCATAAGTTTCAGTGCCATCTACACAAACTGTTACTTCAAACCCAAGTTTTGCCATGACATCTCGCACGCCCAATCGGACGGCTTCTTCGTCATCAGCAACGAGGACTCTCTTACCTTGAAGCGTTGGATCGGCCTGGATAAAACCTGCACGGTCAGCGTCTAAAATTGTTTGTGGTCCACCGGTACACGCTTTTAATCGTTGTTCGACTGTTTCTGATGCTGCTACAAGTTTCTTTGCAGTATCTACATCACTTCCACTTAGAAGTAATTTGTTTGAAAGGTCAGCTATAAGTTTCAAGGGTTCTTCAAGTTCTGTAAGAATATTCTTTGAGACTTCTTCATTTGTAGTGTAACGCTCAACAACTAAGAGATCTAACGTATGCATTGCGCCTGCGATGTACCGACCGAATATTTCAGCCATGCGTCGATCATTCTCATCAAATGCATTTTTTGTTTTTGATTCTGCGTTAAATACACCAATGATTTTGTCGTTCATCCAAAGTGGGACTGTGAGTGAAGAGGCGGCACTGTCAAGACCCGTTTTATAGAGTGGTTCTGCTTCAACATCGCCGCAGATATAACTTGTCCCCGTTGAAGCAACAAGACCACAAATACCATTTTCAGTCTCTTTTGCAAAAATAACCTCGCCAATTTTTAGGGGCGAAAGATTTTCTGCAATGACCAACTCAAGTGCACCAGTGCGTTGGTCAAGCAAACGTATCTCAAAGTTATCCATATCAAGAAGGTCGTGTACGTATAGAATGACTTTTTCTTCCATTAACCGAAGTCGCTGCGCGACATTAAGTGATCGAACGGTCGAAGCGTCAAACTGAGTAAGTTCCATTCCAGCATCGCAAATGGCGTTAATTTTTGCTTGGATTGCCCCACCGCCAGAAAGGATCAATTCACTCTCTTGGTCAGGGGCTACGATTTCAAAATGTGAGGATAGCAACTCTGCGATCTTTGGGTCGATCGTAGCGTCGAACGCAATTTGTAATCGTTGGCGTTTTTCTGCCATTGCTGTTGCCATTACCTTACTTATTCCTAGCCTACACCCATTTTTAGAAGATGCAATCGAAATGCCATCGGAGTATTGACCCCTTTTGCTTGATAAACTGCGGTACATTCAGTGAAACTTATGGGCTTCTTTGCCCTAAAATCCACACCTTCCTCATGATGATCCTTCAGACTTCCAACCTGACCCGTAATTTTGCAACTATTCACGCGCTGAAGAGTGTTGATTTATCTCTCCAAAAAGGGCAGATACGAGGTCTTTTAGGCCCAAATGGTGCAGGAAAATCAACGGCACTTCGCATGATTTGCGGGGTGCTTACTCCCAGCATGGGAACCATATTGATTAATGGCATTGATATTTCGCGAGACCCAGTACTTGCTAAACGTCTCATTGGGTATTTGCCAGAAGGTGCACCATTACCAAGTGAACTTCGTGCTATCGACTATCTTTTATATGTAAGCCGCGTGTATGGACTTGACCGAACCACTCGCAGTCAGGCCATAGAAAAATGGTCTCAACGGTGTGATATTACACATGTTCTCAATCAACCAATTGGAACCTTATCCCGTGGATACCGACAGCGCGTTGGACTTGCCGCGGCATTACTGCATGAACCAAAACTTGTTGTGCTCGATGAACCCTCGACTGGTCTTGATCCGGAACAGAGTGTTTCCTTTCGCGAGATTGTGAAGGATGTTGCTTCTGATGCAGCAGTTCTTTATTCATCGCATAATCTTGCAGAAGTTGAAGCTACATGTGACGTTGTATCTATTTTGTGCCATGGGCAAATAGTCGCTGACGGAACGTTTGAATCGCTCAGCTCTTGTGGTTCTTCTGTTTCTGTTGAAATATCTCCTCATTCCATTGCATCGAAACTTCCAACATCAACTTGTGCTGTGATTGATGAAAATTGGACACGTTGCATTTGTGAAGATATTTCAGGTGAACAGATTGCAAAGATCGTCTCCCAAGAAGGTGGTTTGATTCGCTTGATTCAACCAGTTGGAGAATCGATCGAAATGACATATCTTCGTCTCATTCAAGAATCGCAGGTGCACGCATGAAAAGTGGATTTGCTCTATTTAGACGGGATTTACGTTTGCTCTTTTGCGTTGCAACAGGACCGATTGTCGCTGCTTTATTTTCTTGTTTATGCGCCGTTGCGTTTGTTTCGGGTGTGTTTGATCAAGGTGGCATAGCGACGATGCGGCCAGTGTTCGATTTTTCTGCTTGGTTACTTATTTTGCTTTGCCCAGCAATCACGATGCGGTTGATTGCCGAAGAGAGACGAGTTGGAACGTGGGATCTTTTGCTTGCGTCTCCGATCTCATCTTTCCAAATTGCGAAAGGTAAGTTTGTCGCTGCATGGTGTTTTCTCCTCTTTGTGTTGTTGACGACAACGCCGCTCGTGATCGTGTTGGAACTCTACGCACAACCCGACTATGGGGCAATATTAAGTGGCTACTTAGGGCTGCTTCTTTTAGGTGGGGCAGTTGTTGCAACTGGTATTGTTATTTCAGCGCTTACAACATCACAAACCGTTGCGTATCTAG
Organism: Phycisphaerae bacterium; assembly: GCA_018656645.1. GTDB lineage: Bacteria > Planctomycetota > Phycisphaerae > Phycisphaerales > SM1A02. The sequence goes on along the minus strand of JABHZL010000054.1, from coordinate 36,238 downwards.
TTACTACATTTTTCTGGTTAACATTGTCACTTGGAACGAAAGTAATACCAACTCTCATTCCCTCTCGATTCGCAGATATTGTGTTCGCCTTTGACCCAGATCTTCGCACGAGCGCCTTTTCGATAGGGCTTCTAGACAGTTCAGGTGTTGTCTATTTTCTTTCAATTATTATTGTGATGACCTTGCTTGCATCGTTCACAGTAGACCGAACACGACGATCTTCATTGCAATTGACAAAAGTAATTGTTTGCGGAGTTTCATTGATTGCTTCGCTTGTTGCAATAAACGAACTTGCCTTACAAGAACAATTTCGAACTAGGATAGATGCCACTGGTTCTAGACGCTATACACTGAGTGATCAAACAACTACATTTTTAAGTGCACTCAATGAACCATGGCGAATTGTTGTTCTCATGGATGAAACATTGTCTGGAAGATCTGCAACAAAACAAGTGGATGAAGTACTTCGCAGGTACGAAGATGCATCAGAAATGATGTCTGTTACTCGTATTGATCCAGCAAATCCATCTTCGATGGATGCGTATGAAGTACTGCTGCAAGATTTAATGACAATTTACAGCGATGAGCTGCAGGGCGCAGAGGAAACAATCGATAATGGGATCAAAATATTCCAAGAACTCATGACCTTTGCTTCAAGTGAATCTGCATGGTCTGAACTTGTTTCTCAACTTGCCGTGACTCCAAAAGAATTTGAAACATTGCAAACGTTGACAACATCTCTGGCAATGCTTGGTCGTGACGGGACGCTGATTCTCGATGAAGTTGATAAGGCGATGTACGTTGATGTTTCAAAACCATTGCCAAGGCTTGCTGTTGCTCGTGATATTCTTGCAGCCGCAAACGGTCGGTGGTCCCGTGAACTTTCAGAGGTTGCGTGGTGGTTAGGAGAAAATAGAAGCGCTGAATTCGCACTTGTTGCAAGTGAAGAAGCGCCAGCGTTTGAAACGATGGCAACGAAATTGGCAGAATCTGATGATGCGCTTCGAAGACTTGGTAGATTAGAATTTGGTGAACTAGCCATGCAACTGACGGAAGGGCAGGGTGCAATTTTGATGTCACCAACTCGGGCAATGATGATATCTGCATCTTTACTATTTCCTGCCAGAAGGTCAACAAGTGGGATTTCGCAAGATCAACGATTCCGCGGTGAACAAATTATCTCATCAGCATTGCGATCCCTTGATTCCCCAGTGATTCCACAAGTTGTGTTCGTGCATGCAGAAGAGGAATCTTTAGTAACAAAACATAAAGATGGAGTTGATATTTCAGCAGTGCGAGGATTATTAGAATCGAGCCGGTTTAGAGTTTTAGAATGGATTCCTGCAGACAATGCGAGACCCTCCCTAGAAGATGGACCAGTTGTGTATGTAGTTATTCCCCCCTCAAGCAGAGCTGGTTTAGAAATATCACAACGTGAACAAACTTTACTTGATGCAGTAAGTGGGTTACTTGCAGGGAACGAATCGATCATGGTGAACGTGCAACCAAGTTTGTTGCCAAGATACGGACAAGTTGATCCATGGGCGAAATTGCTCATGCAATTGGGTGTAAAAGCAAACACATCGAAGGTTGTTCTGCAACAAGTTGCAACTGGTCCACAACAACTTTACATACAACGTGCCCAATTGATCGATCATACAGTTGGTGATCATGTAATTGCTAGAGCGGTCGATTCGCGGCGAATGTATATGCCGTTGCCATTAGAACTTGACGGCGGGGAATCTCTGCTAGCAATTATGCCCGATGAAGATCGTTGGCTAGATGAAAATTGGGCTGCTGAAACGGATGCGACAGGAAAGGCTAGGCTTCAAAGTGAAGTATCAATTGCAAATGCAGTTGTGTACAACGATGAAGCGAGGGCAATCGTTGTTGGTTCTGGTGGCTGGTTGCTTTCATGGGCATCGGATAGAGCTTCCCAATTAGGCGATGGTCAAGTAACGATGGCAAATCCGGGTAACAGTGAATTTTTATTGTCATCAGTAGAGTGGCTTGCAGGTTTAGATGATTGGATTGCTGCAAGTCCCATCGGGAAGCAGTCAAGTAGAATCGAAGGACTATCACACACTGCGTATGTGGTTTGGATGGTTGTATTAGTACTTGGAATACCCGCTTTAATTCTGACCATTTCTGGAGTTGCATCGATAAAGAGGAAAGCCGCATGATTCGCACAGTACATGTTTGGTTTTTGGTTCTCTTAGCACTATTGCTTTCTGGCTTTTCGATGTGGCAACGTTCTGTAGAAACCATTGATCAACGAGACGAAATTTCTTTGTTGTTACCACAAGGTTTAGTGGAACAAAGTGATGTTAAAAAGATCACATTGCACAAGGGAGACGAAGAACTTCTTTTTGAACGGAGAGATGGAGTTTGGTGGCAAACGAATCCATTCACATGCAGAATGGATACAAATTCGATACTGCACTTAATCGATCGAGCATTAAGTGTGCTGCAACTCGGTGTTGTAGAAGGAAATGTTACAAAAGAAACGCTAGGTCTTGGTGAAGAATCAAATAGCCTCACACTTGCTACTGACGATGAATCAATCAAGGTTACATTTGGTCGTATGACTCTTGGTGGTAAAGCGTACGCTGCAGTTGATGGTGGGGACCCAGTGACAGTTACTCAATCGTTACACCGCCTTGCTCTTGACACCGACCATAGGTATTGGCGAGATATACGTTTATTCCCAGAACTTGCAGTTGATGCAGAAAGCATTGAGAGACAAATCGATGACGACGTGCTTTCACTGAGTCGTTTGAGTGGGGAGTGGATGATTCAAGAACCAGTTTCTGCTAGAGTCCATAAGGATGTACTCACAGAGTGGATTGGACGTTTGGCGTCTGTGAAACTTGGTTCATTTGTGGCCGATGAACCTGAAGACCTTGCGTTGTTTTCTCTTCTTTCTCCACGAGCATCACTTGCAATTACAAATTCAAATGGCGATACGCAAACAATTCTTATTGGAGGTCGAGTTTCGGCTGGTTCTCAGAATCGATATGTCAAATTAGAAAACACGCCAATGGTTTTTAGCATGCATTGGGATGATTTATCACAATTATTTCCATCTGCTGAAATAATTGCTGCACCAACAGGTAGTGGTGTATCTCCTTTTGATATAAAAAGAATTCGCATTGCGTCCAAGGATAAGGACACAATCTTACGCCGAGAATTAGAAACTTGGGTTGATGAAACACGCGGCGATAAAGTTATTGAACAAGAGGATGTGCGAGCATTACTTTTATGGATTCTCGAATCGCATCCAGTATCAGTTGCAATTGGTCCATACCCTCGAAAGTTACAAGTAGCAACAATCACCTTAGAAGGCTACGATCGTATGCCAATGGACACGGTACGTGTTGCAAAGCAGGAAGACGGTTCGTGGATTTTAGACAACGGCGAAAATGTATTGCGCCTTCATCCTGCAGATGCTGGCGAAGTGCTTGTTCCGTTTACACAAATAAACTGACGCGCGGTCAATTTATTTCACGTGGTATCGACAAACCAAATCGTTCCCGCAAGGTTGCTTGTTTTCAAGGATGCAATCCCATGCGTTAAACAGTTGCGTCATGTTTTTAAGATTCTCATTGCCAATTGTTCTTTGTGAGGTAAAGATCCAGAGCTCGTTGGCAAGTTGCTGATTGAAGATATGCTCAAACAATGTTTTACCGCCTTCAACGATGACATTTGTTGCATCATATTTATTGACCAAATGTGTTAGAAGAGGGCGAAGGTCGAGAGATCCATCTACTTCTGGCAACTCTAAAAAAGAAACGGGATAGTTTGTAAACGCTGTTTTGTCCACATTTTTCCCATGTGCTATGAGTGTTGGAACTTCTCCGTCAAGTACAGTCGAATTGTGCGGTAGCCTAAGTGTGGGATCAACGATGACTCGGAGAGGTGTCCGATGTGCTTCTGCATTTCGTACTGTAAGACTAGGGTTATCTGCAACAACTGTTCCAATACCAACAATAATTGCATCAACTCGGCCCCGTTCTTCGTGCACCAACTGTTGACTTCCTTCGCAACTGATCCAAGGGTCTTCTCCTTCGGGGGTTTCGATGTACCCATCAGCAGTTTGTGCCCATTTACAGATGACCCATGGAAATCCAGTCCTTATTCTATGAAGGAACGGTGCAAGTATTGTTTTACACAGTTCATCATCTATATAAACGACTTCGACGCCGTTGGTTGCAAGGTATGTCCCGCCACCAGCTGCTTCTAGGTTTGGATCTGCACAACCGATCACAACTTTAGAAATTCCTGCATCAATAAGTGCTTGGGCACATGGACCAGTTTTGCCTTGATGGTTGCATGGTTCAAGCGTGACGTACGCGGTTGCACCTTTTGCAAGTGGGCCTGCTGCGTTTAGTGCGTTGATTTCTGCGTGTGCTTCACCACACTTTTCGTGATATCCAGTACCAACTATTTTATTTTGGTCGTTTACAAGGACGCAACCAACCATTGGGTTGGGCTCAACGAAACCATGCCCGCGAACAGCAAGTTCACGGGCATGGAGCATAAAATCTGAAATTATTTTAGGCATGTGCCTAGATATAGTACGCTACTTTGAGCGTTACGAAGCCAAAACTTCCTTTTTGAGACCTTCTGGCATGAGTTTATATTCGGATGGTTCCATTGTGGAGGAAGCGCGACCTTGCGTCATACCACGCAAGACGGTTGTGTAACCAAACATTTCTGAAAGTGGAACTTCAGCATTGATGATTCGAACGACGCCGCGAACTTCAGAGTCGTTGATCTGACCACGTCTACTAGCAAGGTCGCCACTGACTGAGCCAAAGAATTCATCTGGAGTCGTAATTATTACTTTCATAATTGGTTCAAGAAGCGCAAGTTTTGCTTGCGTGCATGCTTGACGGCAACCCAGAGCACCAGCTTGTTCAAAAGCAACTTGACTTGAGTCAACCTCATGATACGAACCATCGATCAGTTCAATACAAACATTCACAAGTGGGTACCCACCAAGAATGCCAGAAGCAGTTGCTGCCCGGACACCTGCTTCAACCGAAGAAATGTATTCACGTGGAATTGAACCATGGCTGATCTTGTCAACAAAGACGACACCATTTTTCATGTTGAGTTCTTGTTCTTTTGCTTCTGCTTCTGTCATTGGGCGTGCGTTGAGAACAACGTCACCAAATTGACCACGACCACCAGATTGTTTGACAAATTTGCCACGAACATTTTCAGCAACAGCAGTAATTGTTTCTCGATAACTTACACGAGGTGTACCAACGTTCACGCCGATTTTGAGATCACGTGTGAGTTTGTTTTTCACGATTTCTAAATGAAGTTCACCCATGCCCGAAATAATAGTTTCGCCAGTCTCATCGTTATATCGTGCACGGAAAGAAGGGTCTTCGCGTGTGATAGTAGTGAGCGCTTCGCCAAGTTTTTTCTTGTCGTCATTTGTAATTGGCTCAATTGACATTGAAATCACTGGGTCAGGGAAGTGCATTCGTTCAAGCACAATTGGATTGTTAACGTCACAAAGTGTGTCACCAGTGCCAGAGTTTTTCAGACCAATAACAGCAACAATTGTTCCTGCAGGAGCAAAGTCAAGTGCTTGGCGATCTTTCGCATGCATTTCGTAAATTCGTGAAACATTTTCTTTTCGACCATTCACTGGATTCAGCACACGACTACCTTTTTCAAGACGGCCAGAATAAACACGAACATAAGTGAGGTCACCATGTGAATCGTTGACTACTTTGAATACAAGACCTGAGAAAGGAGCGTCATCGTTATGTGAACGAGTTAGTTTTTCACTTTCATCTTTTGGATTTGTACCCTGAACATCTGGAACTTCAGTTGGATTTGGAAGATATTCAATGACGCCATTGAGAACGCGTTGCACACCAATGTTTTTGAGTGCTGAGCCACAGAATGTTGGGAAAGCCCGCATTTCAAGGGTTGCACGACGGAGTGCAGCCTTGAGTTGATCAGGTGTGATTGCAGCTTCATCTTCAATGTAGAGTTCGGTGAGTTCATCATCAAGTTCAGCGATTCTTTCAACGATGTCATGCTTCCAGAGTTCAGCCATTTCTCGCATGTCGTCTGGAATTTCTCGTTGTTCTACAACTGCACCCATTTCACTACTGTCAAAGTAGTAGGCTTTCATTTCAATGAGGTCAATGATGCCCTCGAATGTATCGCCAGCACCGATTGGAAGTTGTACAGCGACGGCATTTGCGCCTAGGCGTTCACGGACAGTGTTGTAGCTGAATTCAAAGTCAGCACCAATTTTATCCATCTTGTTGATGAGGCATAGGCGGGGGGCGTTGTAGCGATCTGCTTGGCGCCAAACCGTTTCGGATTGTGCTTCAACGCCTTCTTTTGCATCGAAGACTGCAACTGCACCGTCAAGGACACGCATTGATCGTTCAACTTCAATAGTGAAATCTACGTGGCCGGGAGTATCGATCAGATTGATTGTGTAGGTGTCGCCATCAAATTCCCATGGACAAGTTGTCGCAGCAGATTGGATAGTGATGCCACGTTCTTGTTCTTCCTCAAGGAAGTCCATTGTTGCGGTACCTTCGTGTACTTCACCGATTTTGTAACTTTTGCCTGTGTAATACAACACGCGTTCGGTTACTGTTGTCTTGCCAGCATCGATGTGGGCACAAATGCCGATATTTCTTACTTTGTTTAGATCTAAAGCCATGGTAATTCACCTTTTTGCTACAACAATGAACGGTAGCGTTTCTTTTCAATAACAATGATCGCCTACCAAAGGCGACTTGATTTCTGTTTTTTAATTTCTTCACCAATCGAATGATTGGCTGCACTAAATATTCACATTTGACCCGACTCACATTCGGGTTACTTCCCATTTGGGAAAGCCGTTAATGCAGCCGGGCGTCTTCTTCGTCATCTTCTTGCAACGGTAAATCTCCTTTTCCGCTGAAACGCCCAATTGAGCCAACTTAAAATTGACGCCGATCGTCAAAAACAGTGGCAAGCCCCACATTGTATCAATACAAAATCCTTCGTCAACATCTTTTTTGCATTTTTACTTCAAACGTCCATATTTAGCGAAAAAGTGTACCTAATATGCAAAAGGTGATGGTTGCTGAAGTGTAGTAAGGAGGATATTTCTTGGCAGATCGGTGTTACGAATTGCGGATGAGTGATTTGCGAGCGAGGTTGTTTTCTGCGAGGATCGGTTCGATTTCTTTGAGAAATCGACGGCCATCTTGGACATATCCCGCTGTTGGCTTGATATCAGGGACAAGCGTAGCGAAATATTTATTGAATCGAAGCATGTGGAGTTCGCGGGTGAATTTCGCAACCATAGAGGCAAGGGCGACTGGCATATGTTTTTCATCACTCTTTGAAGCAAATGTCATGGTGACTTTTCGTCCATCGATATCAAGCCGGTAGCGGCTCATCTCATTATTTTCAACAAGTATTTGAATTTTTGCTTCTGGCCACGCTTGCTGTAAATCTTGACGGTAGCGAATGCGACCACCGTGGCGGTCGATCATGATTCGAGGGTGTTCAGTTGGAAATTTTGTTGCAATCGATTCTACAAGTTGCATGGCAGTCGCAAAATTAAGTGTAGCTTTAGATGCTAAATTGGTGCGAGAATTGTAATCCTCTACATCAATTGCTTTGCACAATAACAAATCACAACGAACATTTGATTTTAGTAAATCACGTGCAAGGCAAGCAATGTCTATTAGCAACGAATCGGGGTCTACTGCAAGGGGCAAATTTGTTTGTAATGTTGTCCAAGGATTTTGTTTAAGTGTGCCATGAATGGCGTCAAAAAATTCACTATCTACCTTTGGAGTTGCTTGGCCTGTGGTACTCAAAAAAGACAAAACGCCTCGTTCTAAATGCTTTAATCCTTTCGGAGTTGAACTGGATTTGAGTTTTTTTGAATCATTGACCGCAATTCGTTTGCGACGGTCACTTCTTTTTTTGCAAATTGCATCGCCCAGAATTTCCCAAAGGTCAGGTTCACCTTGAGAGGGGTCGTAATTTTCCAGAACCATTACTGATGCGCCAACGCAAAGTGGGCCGAACATCGGACCATATCCCGCTTCATCAATACCTGCATACACCAACATATCGTGAATGATAGCGGTACAAAGCAATTTAAGGCTAAAATACTAAAATGGCAAAAGTTCTGATGGCAATGTCTGGTGGGGTAGACTCTTCAGTTGCAGCAGCACTCCTGCAGCAGGAGGGGCACGAAGTTGTTGGGTGCTTTATGCGATTGGGAAATGTTGGAGAAGAACTCTCTTCGGATCAAGAGCAACAACTTGAAATAAAACACAAAGGGTGTTGTTCTATCAATGATGCGCATGATGCACGACATGTTTGCGCGAAACTTGGCGCAACATTTTACGCCCTTGATTTCAAAGATGATTTTGGACGCATCATTGATTATTTTGTTGATGAATACAATGCTGGAAGAACACCAAATCCTTGTGTTCGATGTAATGACTGGCTGAAATTTGGCCGACTGCATCAGTACGCAAAAACTATTGGTGCTGAGTTTGTAGCCTCTGGACATCACGCACAAGTGTTACATACGACTACAGGGGCGGAATTACACAGAGGTGCAGATGATTCAAAAGATCAAAGTTACGTTTTATTTGGTGCAACTCGAGAACGGCTAGCAGAAATGCTATTGCCAATTGGGCATCTTCAAAAAGATGATGTACGCAAGCTTGCATTAGAATTTGACTTGCCTGTTGCAAACAAACCAGATTCTCAAGACATTTGTTTTGTTCCTGATGATAATTATGCAAACATAATTGCAAAACGAACTCCAGGAAGTATGCAATGTGGAGAAGTGTTTGATACTGAAGGAAATGTTGTAGGAACGCACAAAGGTCACCAAAAATATACAATTGGTCAGAGGCGTGGGCTAGGCATTGCAATGAGCAAACCAGTCTATGTTGTTGCAAAAGATCCAGATCTCAACACTGTGACAATTGGCGGTGAGGAACAACTTAATTGCAACGTCGTGTATGCAAAAGATGCGAATTGGCTTATTGAGAAGCCAACAGATTGGATGCGCTGTACCGCTCAAATTCGTTACAACTCTAAAGATGCCCCAGCAAAAGTCAGAGTGACTGATATGAGAATCGAAGTTGTATTTGACGCACCACAACGTGGAGGTGCTCCAGGGCAAGCCGTCGTCTGTTACCAAGGAAGTAAAGTAATTGTCGGCGGATGGATTGAAAAAGTCTCATGAGTTTTGATTGGTCATTACCTTATCCTTCCCGCAGAGAAGCAGTCATTGCAAACAATGTAGTTGCAACTTCACAGCCACTCGCTGCGCAGGCTGGGCTAGAAATGCTACGCCGAGGCGGTAACGCGGTTGACGCAGCGATTGCTGGTGCAATTGCATTAACTGTGGTTGAACCATGTGCAAATGGAATTGGATCAGATGCTTTTGCGATTGTTGGTGATCAAAATGGCTTGCATGGATTGAATGCTTCTGGAAAATCACCAGCCTTGTGTAACGGTGGAGAAATTACATCCACAGGATGGTCCCCAGTTACAACTCCTGGGGCAGTTTCTGGATGGGTTGCACTTTCTGAAAAATTCGGTGCCCTTGACTTCAAAACACTTTTTGAACCCGCTTTGAAATACGCAAACGATGGATTTCATGTTTCAAGGCAAACGGCGGCAGGGTGGGCAAGGGGTGTTACGAGATACAAAGGTTTTACTTCGTGGCAAGAAACTTTTACAACCAACGGTATTCCTCCCTCTGTTGGCGATCTAGTCACGCTTCCTGATCATGGACAGACCTTGCAGGAAATTGCTGACACACGCGGAGAATCCTTTTACTGCGGTCGATTAGCGAAGTGCATGCACGATGCCGCATTGCATGAAGGAGGTTTTCTTCGTTCTGACGATCTCGCCTCACACAACTGTGAATGGGTTGATCCAATTGGAGTACATTGTGGTGAACACACACTCTACGAACTCCCTCCAAATGGGCAAGGAATTGCTGCGTTAATTGCTATTGGGATATTGCAGTTGTTAGACAAAGACCTTTCTTGTGATACTTCTGACACACTACATCTACAAATTGAATCGATGAAACGCGCCTTTGCAGATGCTCATGCGTTTGTCGCTGATCCTGAGATCTCTGGAACTTGCGAAGATTTATTAGAAGTTGAGAGGCTTAAACAGCATGCTGCTACTATTTCTGAAACTGCAAGTGATTGTGACCAAACAACACTACCTCGATATAGTTCAACGGTATATTTAGCTGCAGGGGATGCAAGCGGCAGGCTTGTTTCATTTATTCAAAGTAACTTTGAAGGTTTTGGAAGTGGAATCGTGGTTCCAAACACAGGCATCGCTTTGCAAAATAGAGGTCTTGGTTTTTCAAGTAATCCAAATCACCCAAATTGCGCCGGTCCGTCAAAGCGTCCATTTCATACAATTATTCCAGCGATGCTTTGTGACAACGACGGACCTCGAATGGCTTTTGGTGTCATGGGTGGTCCAATGCAGCCACAAGGCCACTTGCAAGTGACATGTCGAATACTTTTTGCAAATCAAAATCCACAAGCTGCATTAGATGCACCGAGATGGAAATTGCTCGGGGGCAGGAAAGTTGCGATTGAGCAAGGTTTTCCTGAAGAAGTGTACGCAGGTTTACGAGAGCGAGGGCATGTACTTGAAATTGCTAAGGAACACACCGTTGCATTTGGTGGTGGTCAAACGGTATATCGATTACGAGATGGTTTAGTAGGAGCAAGTGACCAACGTCGAGATGGTCAAGCAGTTGGATTCTGATTTACCAAACTTGAATGAAAGTGAGTAAATCGTTTATATCTACTTCACCGTTTTGGTCAAAATCAGCTGCGCAACTGTTTGAACATGGTCCCCAAAATGAAATTAAAAGTAACAAATCTTCAATGTCACGATCGTTGTCAAAATCTAAATCGCCAAACATGACAATGGAATCGTAGATATATACTTTCCCAGAGTGAAGTTCAGTATGGCTAAATGCTAAAGAACTGACGAAAATAGAATCGTTGGCAATATGACATCTACGCCCAAAGTAACCATCAGCGATGCCATCAAAGGGTAACAATTGAATGATTTCAACTGCTGTTGATCCCGTAACGTCGAAAGCATACGCATCGCCTATTTCTGTGTCGTGGAATGGGGCGCCAACTACAACGGAATTGTTTGCAAGATGCACACTGCTGCCAAAAGCATCTCCTGCTGTTGTGCTAGACCCTTCAAATTTGTCTTTAGAAATCCAACCACTTCCATTATTTCTAAATAAATAGGCTGCGCCACCATTTTCCTCTCCGTTGCCATCATGAGGAGATCCTGCAACAATAGAATTGCCAGAAATATCGACGGAGGTACCAAAGTGTGGCGCTTGAACATCACTATTTGGTTGTAATCTTGCACTGATATCAAATACATTCTGATTAGTATTAAATGTTAAAACCCAAACACTTCCTTTACCGTCTTCTTCGAGAGGTGCGCCCGCAATTAATGTATCTCCCTCAAGATCAATTGAAACACCAAATTTAGTGTTTGTTTCACCTATAGGGTTTGAGATTGATTCTAGCGCTGACCACGTTCCCTCTTCGATAATCCACGGATGAAGCACTCCTGTTCCGAAACCATTTATTTGCCCAACAACTGCGAGGCCAGAGTTTGAATCGATAGAAACCGAAGTTCCTAAGTGATCATTCGTTGCGGGCGTTGCAGAAAAGAGTTTGTTAGTTTCTTCCCAAAAACCTGTATCTCCATTTATTTGATAAACATGAGCGGCCCCAGCGTTTACTCCAGATTCATCGTCACCAGGAGCTCCGATGACTAACCAGTCGCCATCAAGCGAAACAGAAGTTCCAAAGAAAATATTTTCACCAGATTCTGGGACAGGTACTGGCGAAAGTCGTTGGTGATGTGTCCACGTACCACCGTTATCCCAATAAATGTGGACTGATCCACGAAGAGATGCTTCGCTTGAATCCTGAGGTGCGCCAACAGCTAACCAGATACCATCTGATGAGATGCTATCCCCGAAATGATCATTCCATGTGCTTATTGTGGGGGATAGCGAACTTTGACCATGCAGTGGTGTTACCCAACTGAGGGAACATACGGCTGATAGTAGAAAAATGAGTGTTTTACTTGGCATATCTGAACACCTGAGATAAGGTGATTTTAAACTAATAGAATACACCATAGATACGCGATAACGAAGAAAAAGATGCAAAAAACCACACGAAGTTAAATTGATTTTTCCAATGTTGATTTAGGGTAGATAGAGCAGCACTTTTGCGGGTATTATGCCCGTTCTTAGGAGTAAACCAATGACGAAGACTACTGACTATCTTGGCGCTGAAGCTGCAAATCTGCTTGAACACGAGGCGATTATTTCATCTGATATTCTCCAATTGCCCGGTTCGGATTTTCTTGACCGTACTTGGAAGAATAGTGATAGGAACCCACAAACGTTGCGAAATCTCGCTTCGCTTTATGGGCACGGTAGATTGGGTGGTACGGGTTATCTCTCAATTCTTCCTGTTGATCAGGGGATTGAGCACTCCGCAGGTGCTTCATTTACACCAAATCCTGCTTATTACGATCCAGCAAAAATTGTTGAATTGGCAATAGAAGGTGGATGCAATGCTGTTGCTAGTACGTACGGTGTACTCGGTTCGGTTGCTCGAGATTATGCCCACAAAATTCCATTCATCGTCAAAATTAACCATAACGAATTGCTGACAAGTCCAAATAATTTTGACCAAATTATGTTTGGAAGCATCGAAGAAGCTTGGAACTTAGGTGCAGCTGCAGTTGGTGCAACGATTTATTATGGTTCAGAGGAATCGGGCAGACAGATTCAAGAAGTTGCGCATGCTTTTGCACTTGCACATGAACTTGGAATGGCAACAGTTCTTTGGTGCTATCTTCGAAACAGTGACTTCAAAGTTGATGGATCTGATTATCACGCATCCGCTGACTTAACTGGTCAAGCTAATCACTTGGGTGTTACAATCGAAGCAGATATTATTAAGCAAAAACAAGCAACGAACAACGGTGGGTACATTGCGATGAATGAGGGTGGCTCCTCGTTCGGAAAATTCCACAAGGGGATGTATAGTGATTTATGTACAGATCACCCGATTGATCTTTGTCGATACCAAGTGTTGAATTGTTACAGTGGTCGTGCAGGGTTGATTAACAGCGGCGGCGCTTCTGGCGACGACGATTTTGGTCAGGCAGTTCGAACGGCAGTGATTAACAAACGTGCCGGTGGCACTGGGTTGATCAGTGGTCGAAAAGCTTTTCAGCGTCCGATGGCTGAAGGTGTGCAATTGCTAAACGCAATTCAAGATGTGTATTTGGACGACGCAATTACGATTGCGTAACGAAAGTACGAGAAAAAATAATTCGTAATCATTCTAAGGACGCCAGGAAGCACTGAGTAGATAATTTTGGAGCGTAGTAGTGGGAGTCTAATTGTTACATTGCGATCAATTTATTGCTAATTGCCGCACTGGTTTTGCAACCCTGCTAGCCTCGATTTGTCGTTGTGAGTCAACATGTGCTGTGAAATCTTCACCAAAGCGAATGAGCCGCAGCGAGTTTGCGATCACGATGACATATCCAAGTGCATAGTAAAACGGTGTAAACCAAATATTGATGTTACCAGTAGCAGCGAGCGCAAGACCCACAACAGCGAGTACGAGCGAGGCACCAATGTTTTGCCCAATGACACTTTTTGCTTTTCGTGCGAGCGCAATAAGGAATGGGATATTGCGTAGGTCATCGTTCATCAAAGCAACACCTGCTGAATTTGTTGCAATGTCACTGCCTGAAAGACCCATTGCTACGCCAACATCTGCAGTTGCAAGGATTGGACCATCGTTGATGCCGTCACCAACAACAAGAGTGTTGTGCCCACGACCGATGAGGTACCGTAATTCTTCGTGTTTTTCTTCTGGTAAACATTCTGCTTCAATAGAGTCAACTGCAACGGCTTGTCCAACGCGTTTCGCAACATCTAGTCGGTCACCAGTAAATATAGAAACGTGACGAACACCATGTTGACGCATATCTTCGATCGCTTCAGCTGCGTGTGGTCGCAATTTGTCTTCAAGCCCAACAGCGCCGAGGTATTGTGAACCGCGCATGATGTGCACGCTTGACATTCCTTCAATGCGTTCTTCAACAACTTTCATTTTGGAAGCAATCTCACCATTTAGTTCAAGTAACCATGCGCCTCGCCCAGCGTACACGTCTGCATCAGATGTGTGGGCAATAACACCACGTCCATGTACTTCTTCAAAGTCATTGACAGATGTTGGTTCAATTCTTGCCTGCGTCGCAGTGTCAATAATCGATTTTGCAAGAGGGTGGTTGGAATGTTGTTCAGCATCAGCAGCCGCTTGCAAAAGTGCAGCTCCTTCTATCCCTTCTGCTGGGGCTAACCGACTCACAGCAAAGTGCCCAGTTGTAAGTGTGCCAGTTTTATCAAGAATCACTGTATCAATGTCTGCAGCAGCCTCAAGCGTGCGTGTTTGTTTGACCATGATGCCAAGTCTTGCAGCTGCTGCAAACGCAGCAACCATTGCAGTGGGGTGTGCGATCAATAAACCGCCGGGGCATGTAACAACCAGTACTGTGATTGCTCGAACAGACGCTTGATCGCGAATGAATTCATCTGCAGATCGGCTTGTAAAGAACCAAACAACTGCTGCAACCATGACTACGATTGAAAAGTAATACGAAGCTAGTTGTTCGATCAATTCTTGCCGCTTTGTTTTTGTTGATTCGGCTTCTCGGATGAGCGATTCAACTTTACCGATTGTGGTGTCTCCAGCGACGGCAGTTACTTCAACATCGATTTGACCTGTTAAGTTTGTCGTGCCCGCATAGACAGGAGTACCTTTACTGACTTCTGCAGGTACAGCTTCACCAGTTAGAGACGCTTGGTTTATATCACTGCTTCCTGAAATAATTGTGCCATCAACAGGGAGATTCTCACCAGGACGAACACGAACAACCATGCCAACTTCAACATCTTTGACTGGCATCATTGTTTCTGTGTCATTCTTGAATAAACGAGCTTGCCCAGGCGTGAGGTCAACAAGATCGCGGATCGCACGTTGTGCGCCCCACGCTGTTCGGCTTAAAATGAGGTTTGCCATCCAAAGGAAGAGTGCAAGAAAACCTGCAGCGAGATACATGCCTGCTGAGAGTGCTGCAAGGACAGCAAGCGAGGCGAGTGCGTCGCTAGAAGGTTTCCCCTTACTGACTTCAGCCCATGATCCTCGAAGGAGAGGAATAACAAGAATAATTGACCCAAGTGCTGCAGGAATCTGCGAAGCCAAGGTATGGGCCCCAAGTAGGCTTGAAATCCACGAAACTGCTAGTAAAACACCACCTCCAAGGGCAACGAGTAGGCGGCGTTCAAGTTTCATCGCGCCCTGCATGGCATCCATATCAGGCATTGTTAGTGGTTCACTTATGGGTTGATCAGTCATAAAAAGGCTCCTGTGCAATTCCTACCTACTATAAGTAGTTTATAGGGCAATTGTTCGCGTAAGATACCGCAGGACGCTCACAAAGAACACCGATTTGCTCAGTATTAGGAAAGACTGCATCATGAGAACAGTTGCTTTGGTAGGGGATGGACAAATGGGACTCGTTTTGGCAGATGCGCTTGTGGCTCGAGGGGCAAAGGTCAAGCTGTGGGGGCCATTTCCAGACGCAGTAAAGAAATTAGCCGAGACGAGGACTTCACCCCGTTTAGGTGGTTTTCATCTCTCAGATGAGGTCGAAGTATACGAAGATGCAGCATTGGCACTCTCAGGCGTTGATGTTGCAATGAATGCAATTCCAACACAGTATGTTCGCAATGTTTGGTCGGGCTTGAGTACGCACCTTCCAATGGGGACTCCAATTGCGAGTGTTGCCAAAGGTATTGAAATAGGTTCATTGCTAAGACCAACGCAAGTGATTCAGGAATTAGTTGGTACAACTTCTGAAACATGTGTGTTGTCAGGCCCAACAATAGCAACTGAGTTAGCGGCTCATAAGCCAGCTGCGATGGTCGCAAGCTCAATTGATACTTCGGTTGCTACTCTTATACAAAATTTGTTTGACGTTCCATGGCTTCGTATTTACACACACCAAGATCCTCTTGGCGTTGAACTTGCTGGTGCAACTAAAAATGTAATTGCAATTGCAGCAGGAATGTGTGATGGCATGGAATTAGGAGACAATGCAAAATCCGCGATGCTTGCAAGAGGGCTTGCAGAAATTTCAAGACTTGGTGTTGCGATGGGCGCAAGTGTCGAAACATTTTTTGGCATCGCAGGTGTAGGTGATTTAGCAACAACATGTTTTAGTCCACATGGGCGAAACCGTACATGTGGAGAGCGTCTTGGTAGGGGAGAAACACTTGAGACGATTCAAGAAACAATGGGTTCAGTTGTTGAGGGTGTTCCAACTACGAAGGCTGTGCGAGAACTTGCAGCAAAATACAGTGTAGAAATGCCAATCTCCGAGGCGGTTTATCAAGTTTTGTATGAAGGCATGCCAATGCGAGGTGCAATCGATAGTCTTATGTCTCGCGATTTGAAGGCAGAAAAGATTTGAGAGTATTGTCAATCTAGGCGTACGAAGTCTAGACAATAGACAAAGAAGAATAGCCGTGGAAGTGATTGTTTGATTACTCGTTGAACCCGTTTGCTACGAGTGATTTTAGTTCTTCAACTGCCGCATCTGCATCTCCACCAGTTGCAAG
Organism: Phycisphaerae bacterium; assembly: GCA_018656645.1. Taxonomy (GTDB): domain Bacteria; phylum Planctomycetota; class Phycisphaerae; order Phycisphaerales; family SM1A02. Next base: position 19,437 of record JABHZL010000054.1, on the reverse strand, counting down.
AATGACCAGTGGAGTTCCTTGCGTTGCAGCGAGCATCATCAATTGCATGATGGATTTACCATCTACGGGATCATGGCCTCCGTGTGCAACTGTGATCTCTGCTTCAAACTGTCCAGCAATTTCAGCAAACATGGTCGCGGGGCGTGCATGCATACCGAGTCGGTTTGGTATTTTGATTGTGATGGTTGCTGTAATGGGCACGGTTTTGTAGAGAGATTGATTAATGGGAATTATGGGTTGATTTTGTGCTTGGGTTCAGATTAAGAACGAAAACGAAGGAGCAGTTATCGTGTTGCGGCATCAGCTTCGGAAAGAAGCGTGATGACATCGTCAGCATTTGTAGCTTGGCGGAGAAAACGCCTGAAAGTATCTTGGCTGAGATTTCCGAAGATTGCTTCCATAGCATCAAGGTGATTCTCTGGTTCATCTTCAGGACTCAGCAAAAGCATGATTGAATGCACTGGTTCTCGGTCAAGCGCTTTGAAATCAATGCCATCTTCACTGTTTGCAACAGCGACATACATTTTTTTGATTTCTGCATGCTTTACATGCGGAACAGCTACGCCATGCCCAAAACCAGTTGACCCCTTGTTTTCACGACGGATAACTGCTTTGACAAATTCGTCTCGTTGTTCTTCTTTTACTGCACCTGCAGAGACAAGCATATCAATCATTTCGGAAATAGCTGCATCCCTTGTAGTAGATTTCAGTTGCGTAATAATTGAATCTTTGACAACTATGTCGAGTAGTTTCATTGCTCGTTCCCTCCGGTAGGAGTATTGTGTTTGTTATCTCGAAGCCGAGACTTCAGGTCGGTTAGTTGGCGAACCGCCCGATCTACACATCCATCGATTGATGCGTGCATATCGTTATTTTCATTGTTCGCAATGATAGGATCGTGGTGTTCGACATTTGCAATAATTTCAGACGTGTATCCGTGGGTTGTTTTTTCAATTTTTACATCTATTTGTTCAATGCGATCAAAAAAACGAGTGAGTTTTTCTGATTTTCCGACGATGTACTCTTCGATTGCTGGAGTCATATCAAATAATTTACTGCTTACATTAATCTGCATTATGTTTGATCCTGTTCTGGTTCTCGTTCCATAGGTTCATCATGATTTTCTTCGTTGGAATCTTCGTTAGACGTATCTATTCTAGCAGGAACTCCTGTATCGCTCAGAAGTTGGTGGTCTGGCACGAGAACGCCGCCACTGACGGAGAATCGGATAGCTTCTTCAACAGTTATAGGAAGATCGAGCGTATCTTTTTTGGGGACAGTGATTGTATAACCTGTAAATGGTGTTGGAGAACTTGGGATAAAAATAGTCACAGAATCTGGAGTTTGTTTTTCAAGGGTTTGTAGGGTTGGACCTGTAAGAAATCCTACCGACCAGATACCTTTTCGAGGATACTGGACTGCAACGACGCTGCTGAATTTTGGCGCGTCGTTCTCGTTGATTAAAAAATCAACAAGTTGCTTTATATACGGATAGACTTTTCGTATTACAGGTACAGCCACCATAATATTTTCGATTCGTTTGTACGCCGCACGACCGAGCCAACCACCTACAAGTCGGCCTGAAATATAGACGATCACCGCTGCAACAAGTAACCCAAGTAAGTTCATCCAACGATGTGCGTCCCACCATTTGTTAACAGATTGCGTACGAAGTTCGATAGTAAGTGATCGCATTTCTTTTTTGTCAGTTATAGAAAGTTCTTGTTGAAGAGCTGCTTCGTGGAGTTCTTTTTCGTTTGGACCAATGGCAAAATAATCTGCTGCACCAGGAAAATAGTTTGGTGTTTGTACGACGAGCATTTTTATGCCACCGTTAATTGGTTGCGCGATTGCAGAATCAATAAATTGATATGCCTTCACCATCAACCACAGCGTCAACACAGAAGGAAGAAGAACGGCTAGTCCTCGGAGAAAGGCTCGTTTGGGCTTTGCTGAAGGAGTTTTTTTATTTGAGCTCATCTAAGGTGCATCATAGTCAAGGTTGCAGAGTTGCGACTAATTGCTTGATTGCTTCCGGATAGGCTTCGCATTCAAGGGAAAAAACTCTTTCTGCGAGTGTTTGAGGAGAATCATCTTGCTTGACATCGCAGGTCAACTGCAAAATTGTTGATCCATGATCATATTCACCATCGACGAGATGCACGGTGCAGCCCGAGGTGAGATCTCCGCTTTCAAGAACTGCTTTGTGAACTCGCATGCCATACATACCTTTCCCGCCATGGGCCGGAAGCAGGGCGGGGTGAATGTTGAGAGCCCTGCCCTCCATCCACGGTTGAATAACTAAGAGCCGTAAATACCCACAGAGACAGATGAGGTCTGGTTTTGTCTCTTCTAGCCATACATTTGTACGAGAATCTGCTTCATCACCAGACATTGCACCAACTTTAGCAATTGCAACGTCAAGGCCTCTTTCGTTAAGCCGATCAATACCAGATATGTTTTCTCTTGATGCAATTGCTATATCAATCGTTGCATCAAGGTCTCCGCGGTCAATGTAATCGAGTAAATTTAGGATGGTCCGCCCACCACCACTAAAAAGTACACCAAGAGAAAGGGTCATGTCACATCCTTCGCTTCGACTGTTGGTGGTCCTGTGAATGGAATGGGTTTACCTTTTTCACAGACACTGACCATTGTAAGCGTTGCTTCTGTAACCAATGCATGATCGCCGGTGTCAAAACGTTCTGCTTCAACCTTCACGTCAATAACAACGGAAGATGTTCCGGTTGTAGAGGTTTGTGTGATAAAGTGAACAACATCTCCAACAAAAACAGGTTCTTTGAAATCAACTCTATCAATAGAAGCGGTGACCCACCGATGTAGACCATGTCTTCTGGCTTCTACATATCCTGATTGGTCAATATAGGAAAGAATAATTCCACCAAAAATAGTGCCATAAATATTAGCATCTTTTGGCATCATTATTACGCTTAATGCTGTGGTTGCTTTCATGCACATATCATCGCTCTTCAATCAAAAGTCCGCAAGCGAATAAGTTCCACCATTTCACTCTGTTTTCACTTGAAAGAAGTAAAGATTCTGGCAGAACACTAGTAATTTCTGGCACAAAAATTCTTGCAAGTTCAACTGGATGCTCAGGATGTTGCCAGAGATTAGCTTGCGCAGACTCAACCAATAGTTGCAAGAAAGCCACTTGATCAACAATTAATCCAGAGAGAAAAATATCAGGATCGATAAGACCATTTGTTAAGTGCATTGATCGCCATGCAAGGATTCCATTCTTATTGGTGAGAATTTTTGAAATATGTTGCACCGTTGGGTCTGAATCGGTGTGTCGAAGACTTTTTTTTGCAAGGCCTTGAAGCAGAATAAATATTTTTCTTTGGTCAATATCAATACTTGTATTCCACAAGGAAGTTTTAGAAGACAGAGAATGTTTGTGCAAGGCAAGTGTGGAGAGGAGAATGCTACCGTCTCGATCGACCAATGGCATCGTTTGTAATTCATCGAGACATTCAGAGTCAAGAGAGTCGCAATGTAAAGCTGCGAGTCGCCGAAGCCAAGGGCTTGCGTTTTTATCACAGGCGAGTGCGCAATTTTCTGGATTAGATAAACTTTTTGTTTTTTTTGTATTCCACCACTTCGCAGATTCAAGTAATGTTGGGCGGATGTGTAGTTGGTCAAGTTGGTGGACGCACGATTCTCGAAAGGCACATTGCACAAGTGCATTGCAAGCGCTGTTTGCAACTTTTGGATCGCTCTCTAGGAGGGGACTAAGCCGATTTACAAGAGAATCAAATGATTCATGTTTTATTTTTTCGATACCCGCTAGTTGATCAATTGTTGCTGTTGAACTCAGTAATCTTTGAATGTCAGCTTCTTCTGCGTTATTGTGTGAAATCCAAGCGCCGCACATTGTTGCAATGATGATTGTGATCGCAAATGATGCAAGAGATGTGTGCTTCATGGGTCTCAATGACACTCTACCAAAAATACTAAAACGAGCCGAGTATGTGCGCTGCTGTAAGTGAGTTTAGTTATGCACCCATCACCTTGGGGTTCAATGTGCTCCACTTACACGCTCACAAACTGCATCTAGTAACGCAATGCTTGTTTGCGTGTCATAACCATGGATGCCCCACATGGGCTGTCCAAGGAGAGCTGTTCGAATATCGCCATCTAAGAAAATAATTTGCCCACTTCCAACTCGAGCAACAAGTGGTGATGTGACGACTGTGTTGTTTCGTAGTGTCCATCCACGAAACCCAACGGGTTGCATTTTTCTAACAAGTGTGCTGTCTGGTTCGATTGAAGTCGAAAGCCGTTTGCCAATGTTAGTTCGCATTGATGGGACGAAATCGCTAAGACCGCCAATTGGTTCTATGATTACAAAACCGCCATCTTTTGCAAAGGAAATCACATCTGATGCAAGTTTGTCGGTTGCATCATCTGCATTAATTCCACCAACAATTGCTATTTGTGAAGGTGAGAGTTGATTAAGTGGCTTTGATGTCATACCAATTTTCCTAAGCCCCAATTGCTCAACATCCCAGTGACCTTCGTGCATGGCGAGAACAATTGCATCTCGATCTAGTTCTATTTGTTGTTGTGACAATCTTGTTCTCCATTTAGAAAGCTCTGCTGCTCCACAACAAATATTGACAACGGCTTTAGTAAGTTGTGTTTGCTTCTTCGAACTATATTTTTGTGGATCCTGTCGTACAAGAATTATTCGATCTCGCACGCCATCGTTCCAACTATCAATTTGTATTCCTTCTGCATTTTGAATCAAGTTGAGCGACCAATGTTTTTTTCGGGTTGCGTTATGAACCGATTGAGGACAAATCTCAGAAGCGTATGTTGTAAAAAGCTGAGCATTGTTTTTGTCACCAAACAATAGAAGCAAACCGCCGAGATCAAGATATTCTCGCATAACGTCTTGGTTTTCTGGAAGTGCATCTGGGTCCTGTACTAGAAGAAGTGGTGCTTGGAGCCAACGATGTACGTTGTCATCTGTTGTGATTACTCGCCAACTGAGTGTTTGTTCAATTTGATTAGAAACTGATGTGGCAATTTTGCGAGAAAGCCTAATGGGGTCGAGTGATGTTTTAATTGCTCGGAGTTCGACAAGTGCAAGAGGAACTCTCCCTTGAGTTAAGAACTGTAAAGCAAAAGAAAGATTTACAGTGCTTCCTTTTACTGTGTTTTTTGATGCGCAATGTGCTTTAAGGATTGCAGCAACTCCATTGCGATACCAGTCACTTTCACGAAGCTGATCAAGACCACAACTCATGGCTGCTCGCTCTAATCCGCAAAGGTAGGTCGTCATTGCCGTTCCGCCTGTATTGTTTTTTGGCGTGTAATTTTTATTAAGCCAATCGAGTGATTGTTGCAGCGACCGCTGCATGATTTGACGGTTTGTTTTTGAAAGTGATTCGCCAAGTACTTCATCAGCACCGAGTAGACAATTAAAGCCAGCAACCGTTGCATTTGGTGCCGTTTCTTCTTGAGCGTGTGACCAACCCCCATCAACGTGCTGTGTTTGTATAAGCGTTGTTGCAATTGCACCAAAGCAAGCAGAGGGTATACGGATTCCTTTTCGATGTGCTTCCAAAAGCGCAACGGATGCGAACCGACGAATAATCGGAGATGCAGTTTCAGTTGAAATTGGTGGTTCACTATTGTATCCCCAGCTTCCTGACCTGTTCATAGATTCGACAATCCTACGAACATTCAGTTTTAATTGTTTGTCGAAACGTGGTGATAACTTACTGTAAATCATTATTTTCAACGAGCATACATACGTGCTTGGAGTTTTGACACTTTCAATGTGTTGCAATGCAGTTTTGAGTATGCGTGAATGTTGTGATTCGTTCGCGCTCAGAAGTGCGAGAGTTGCTATTGCTGTTGATCCACCAAGACCTTTGCTGAGCCAGTTAGTGTGATTGACTTCCGGTTCCCAACCTCTCTCTTCGTCAAACCTGTCAAGGAGTTCAGTTTTGATTCGTTGGATTGCATGGTCGACATCAATTGCAGTAATGTCATGAGGTTGTTTGGGCGAACCGATAGCGCAGGCGGCAATGCATGCCACCGAAAGAAGTTTCATATACATTTTTCTAATCCGTTTCTAGTTGAACAAGTACTGTAAATCTGGAGACGATAGTTCGTGAAGAAGAGTTTTTAGTTGTTCAGTAGTTGGTGGAGTTGAGGATGCACCGAACATCGATCCAAAGCCACCTTTGCGAGGTGAATAACGAAGAATAGTGGGATCAGCATTTTGCAAATTAGACTGTTTCACTGCAATCGAGATCGCATCTGAGAGATAACCGATTCCATCGATCAATCCGTTTTCAAGCGCCTCTTCTGAAGTGTAAGCCGAGCCATTGGCAATACCTTCAATTGTTTTTGGATCTTTGATGACGTGGCTACGTCCCTCTTGGACACGCTTGAGAAAGACACTGTACGCAGCGTCTAAGAAGCCAGTTACTTTTTGTTTATCTTTTACAGTCCAATTTCTGTACACATCGTTTGCGACAGATTTTTGTGGCGAATCTTTAGCGATGAGCGTGATTGGTTTGATTCCAAGTTTTTCTAAAGTTTCTTGGAATGTCATGATATTAGCAATGACGCCAATTGATCCTGTGATCGTAGTTTCTTGCGCCATGATGTAATCACTACCACAAGAAATATAATAACCACCTGAAGCAGCAACCCCACCGTAACTTGCAATAACAGGTAACTGTGCTTTTTTGAGTCGTTGCACTTCATTCCAAATTTCATCTGAAGCGGTAACTCCACCACCAGGTGAATCAACTCTAAGAACGACCGCTTTTATGTGCTTATTGTCAAGGATTTTATTTACAGCAGCAGTGGCGTACGAAGATGTAGATCCATTAATGCCGCCCGAAATGTCTAGAACGGCAATTGATGATGTATTTCCTTTGTACATGGTGGATTCACTGACTGAGCCCTTGTCTTCGATGGCTGCAGCAAAACCGGTAACGCCTGTGCCAACGCCGATCAAAAATACAACTACAAAGAGTAGCATTGCGGCAAAAAAAGCAACAAAGGTGCGAAAACCTCCGCTTGTTGCTAAGACACGTATGGTTGCAGGGCGTTCTGTTGGCGAATTATTTGTTGATGGTTCCATTGATTCTTCTCCTCATGGGTTTCGCCGTATTGTAGGGCATGATTGTATAAAACCAAAAAATAGTGCCTTTTTTCGTGTTGTTTTTTACAAGAAGTGAACTTGATCTCCATTGAAGGCCAATTACAGCTTCATTGGTCTTCGGTTGATGAACATAACCTGCGGGGTTCGGGGGTTGTTTATTGATCCAACTTATTTTTTGTCATGACAATTGTTGCATCGTGTCCTTCCATGTACGTTTGGGTGAACGCCACATGTGGAGTTTTTTGCAACACGTGTTCTAAAATTCCGACTGTGTGGAATCTGGAAGCAGGTTCTAATGATTCAGAGTTTGGGTCGCGTCGAGACTGGTCTGATAGGAAATTGAAAGCGAGCCCAAGTGTGCAGTGAGCATAAAGATTATCTATGATTTTGATCGCGAGCGGTTCACCCATTGCATTGAGCGTGCCCGAACATGTAATCCAATCAACACGAGGAAGATCATCGAGGGTTTTTACAATATCTACAACAGAAAATCTTGCATTTGGGAAAGAGCGAGTGTTTGCGGTGTTGATCATTTCTGCCATCGCATCGATGCCATGGAACGAAGAATAGTTTATTTGTTTTTCGATAAGGTATTGAGCAAAATCGCCAATGCCACAGCCTACATCAAGAATCGAATGGTTTGCAAAATTGGCAAAACTACAAAAAACTTCAAACCGTTTTACCTGTCCTTCTTTAGAATGCCAAAGAGTCGCATCAAAAGTTCCGCCGTAATTTTCTACAGCTTCTTGATATGGCTGAAGATAGTGTGGTGAATCGCTCACACGTTTTGCCGTGTAAACCTTGATGACATCGGCATGAGTATTTGCGAAACCGCATCAAAGAATCTTTCTGTGAGTCTTACGTAATCAGGAAAGAACCTGTCAGAATCACTTTCAATAGTTTGCGAATCTATTGAATACTCGTGAAGTGTTCGCAAATCATCGTTGATCCAATCAGTAACTGTTCCACGTTCACATTCTGGATGGAACTGTACAGCGAACGTATTTACGCCTTTCATCCATGCTTGAATGTTGCAATTTTCATTTGATGCTAGAACGGTAGCTCCTTCAGGAAGAGTTTCAACTTGCCAGTGGTGCCAATGAAATTGTGGACCACACCATGGTTGGCCAGCAAGAAGAGGATGCTCGCGACCAATTGGTGAAAGGGTAATGTTGAACCAGCCAAGTTCTGGTTTGGAAAGGTGTGAAAGGGTTCCACCGAGCGCACGGGCGAGTAGTTGGCAACCAAGACAAATACCAAGAATAGGAAGATCTGCTTCATCCGCTGCTCGTAACAAAGTTAGTTCTTGTTCCACCCATGGTTCATCACAATCAGGAGCCTGTGGTCCACCGCAAGAAACGATGCCATCTAAGCCATGTAAATCTGATGGCAATTTTTCACCAAGATGTACACGAACTACTTTGAGAAGATGCCCACCGTTTCTAAGGTGCATTCCAAGTCGATCGGAACCTGTTCGTTCACTGTGTTCAATAATTAAAATTGCCATGGGGAGATTTTATCCACCTGTGATTGGTTGTTCAATGGTTGACACGGAAGTTGGTCGCTCAGTAAGTATTTGTGAAACACAACGAGCGATGCCTTCAGCGTCAATGCCAGCTTCTCGAAGTTGTTGCGCCCTTGAACCATGTCCGATCCATCGATCGGGTAGAGCGAGTCTGGTAATTAATGATGTGTCAAGTTTTTTGTTTGACGCTTCTTCTAAAACGGCTGCGCCAAAACCGCCTGTGATGGAATGATCTTCAATGGTGATAATTGGAATATCATTCGTGAGAAGTTTTTCAAGTAATTCACCATCAACAGGTTTGGCAAAACGTGCATCGTATACGTCAATCGCATGGGCACCATCAAGTTGCTCGGCAACTTCAAGGGCAGCAATCGTTGGTACACCGAAACCGAGTATCGCAAGGTCAGGGTTATTTGTTGATCGCAATTGGTGTGCCTTACCAAGTACATATGGTTCGCAGGTTCCATTTTGGTTGGCAACCGCGTCTCTTGGATAGCGGACAGCACTTAGACCAGATTCATATCCAGTCATAAAGGCGAGCGCGGCATTTAGTGTTGGTTCATCGATCGCTGCCATGAGCGCTGCGTTTGGAAGAACACGTAGGAGTGCAATGTCGCAAAAACCATGGTGTACGGCACCATCGCCGCCGACAACGCCAGCGCGATCTAAACATAATCGAACCGGCAAACCCTGCAAGGCAGACTCTTGAAAAGCTTGGTCAAATGCCCGTTGTAAAAAAGTTGAATAGACAGCAAAAAATGGTTTAAATCCAGTTTTTGCCATTCCCGAAAGCATGTCGAATGCATGAGATTCGCAAAGCCCAGTATCCCAAACGCGGTTTGGAAATTTTTCAAGTAATTTATCAACCCCTGTGCCATCTGGCATCGCTGCAGTTGCAGCGACGATGCGCTCATCATGCTCCATAAGAACTGTCATTGCCTCTGCATATGCAGCAGTAAAACTTCGCCCGCTAGAATGAACTTTGATTTTGTCTTTGATGACTTCAAAAGGTTTTGGAGAATGAAATGCAGTCGCGTCATCTTCCGAATAGGAAAACCCTTTTCCTTTTGTTGTATGAACATGTAGCAAGAGAGGCCTGTCAACATCTTTTACTTCTATGAGTGCATTAATAAGTGAAGGCAGGTCATGCCCATCAATTGGACCAACAGAAAGTAGACCAAAATGTTCAAACCATGAATCTGCGGAGATAGCATCTTTCATCATCTCAGTCATACGGTGAGAAAAATCACCAAGCACAGAGCCACCAGGAATTTTGTCCATGACATTTTTTGCAGTTTGTTTAAGCGAACGATAAGTAGTGCCAACTCTAAGGTGATCAAAGTATGAGGAAATTGCACCTTGAGGTTTGGCGATGCTCATGCCGTTATCGTTGAGGACGACGAGGAATTGCCTTTTTAAAGTGCCTGCATTATTTAGGCCTTCCATTGCAACACCGTTTACGATAGAACCGTCACCAACAAACGCAACGACGTGACGACCTTTTTCATTATTAGCTGGATCGAACGCTTCACCACTGAGTGTGTCACCGCGAGCCATGCCGACGCCTGTTGAAATCGCAGTTCCAGCGTGACCGACAGTGAACAAATCATAAGGTGATTCATCGGGATTTGGGAATCCAGACATCCCACCTCGTTGGCGAAGTTTGCTTAATAATGGGAATCTACCTGTGAGTAATTTGTGTGTGTAGCATTGGTGCCCAACGTCGAAAAGGAGTCGATCATGGGCGAAGTCGAAGACGTAATGTAGAGCGATCGTCAATTCCACAACACCTAAGTTTGGGGCTAGGTGGCCACCACTCTCCTTGACTTGTTCGCAAATGACATGCCGTAATTCTTTAGCGAGAATTGGGAGTTCGTCTACCGAGATCTTGCGAAGATCAGCAGGGGATTCAATTTTTGGGAGGTAGATAAGTTCCATGCCAAGGGGTGTATTGTACGATCATCTTGTGCGGCAAGCCATCCAAACATTGAAAGTTTGTAAAGTCTTTCCTGCATTTCCTAGCGGTTCTAGTGCAGTTTCAGCTTGTTTTTTTAGTTTTTCAATCGTTTCTTTGGATTTTTCTACGCCAAGCACGCCGGGATATGTTGTTTTTCCTGCGGCAGCATCTTTCCCAGTTGCTTTTCCAACATGGTGGGTAGGGCTGTGAAGATCGATGAGATCGTCAACGATTTGGAACATCAACCCTATGGAATGCCCAAATGTGTCAATTGCTTGAAGTTGATCTACAGATGCGTTTCCACAGAGCGCGCCCATTTTGCATGCACCATGTATGAGCGATCCAGTTTTATTTCGATGAATACTCTCTAGTCCCTTAAGATCATCGAAGTGCTCAGGTAATCCACCAAGTGTGTCGTAGACTTGCCCACCAACCATGTCGACAGTTGCTTTGGAGAGTGTCTGGCACAGTTGTGTTTCAAGATCTGGAGAGAGTGAACCTTGGGAAATCTGCTGCATGGCGAGGGGGAGGAGCAAGTCTCCGGCGAGCACAGCCATCGCTTCATTTGTGTGGATATGAAGAGTGGGTTTTCCTCTTCGCAGATCATCATTGTCAATACACGGTAGATCGTCGTGTACTAGGCTAAAACAGTGGATGTATTCGACAGCAATTGCAGCGCCCATGGCATCGTTCCATGACCCTCCGACAGCTTCGCAGCAAAGAAGCGCGAGGGCGGGTCTGACACGTTTTCCTCCACCACTCACAGCGTAGAGGGCAGCGCTTTCTAAGTTTTTCGGGAGTTGCGCAACCTTGATTCTTCGAGCAAGTTCTGGCTCGACCATAAAAGCAGCCTTTTCGACCTGGTCTGGTGGTTTTTCTGTTGATTGAGGTTTCACAATTAGATTTTACACGCTGCACCCGACGTTGTACTTGGTCTTGGACTCGGCGTTGTACTTGGTCTCGTACCAGGTACATCTATTGAAAATCACAACATATACTCTACGTATGGTAGATACTGGAATTGATGATCTGACTTCATTGATCAATCGTGGTGGAATCGTCATGATTCCACTCTTTGTATTGAGCGTCATTAGTTTGACCTTGATTCTTGAACGCGTTTGGTTTTGGTTGTTGATGGGCGGGCGGGGAAATTTACGCCGGTTGGAAAAAATGAATATTGCTTTTCGATCGGGTGATAAAGAAACTGTGAGGAAACTAACTCGAAGAGATGGTTCTCCTTACGGTGAAGTTGCAAATGCTTTGATTTCTCAAGGTGCAAGCGATGCAGTTGCACTTGAAGCAGTCGAGCGGCAACGACCTAGGCTAGATCGTTTCATGGTTGCTTTATCGACAATTATCACTGCCGCTCCGCTTCTTGGTATTCTCGGTACTGTGATGGGAATTATTGCGTCATTTCGATTGCTCGGTGACCAAGCAACACTCACCGATCCATCCGATGTTGCTGGGGGCATCGCAGCAGCACTACTGACCACAGCACTTGGCTTGATCGTTGCGTTGGTGACTCTATTCCCTTATATGCTTTTTCGAGGGTGGGCCTCCCAAACAATTGGTCGACTTGAGATGATTATTGCTGCAGCTCAGCAGGGAATTTCTCATGAAGAGGTGAACTCCAAGAAAGGAAATGAATCATGATCTTGTTTTGTACACTTGCACTTGCAACAACAGTGTTATTTGATGACAAGCCTGTTGTGGCAGAACCAGCACAACAATGGACACGAAGAGTAAACGGAGACAATATTGTTTCGTTGGAAGTAGTTTCTCGCCGCTATGCTGCAGAAGGGCGCCCAGATGTTTGGCTCGTTGGAGTTGCGCATATAGCAGACGAATCTTTTTACGAACAAGTTGCATCATTGCTTGAAAGTTTAGACGTGGTGCTTTATGAATCTGTCCGTCCAAGTGGTTCTCGCCCACCTATGGGAGATACACCTGAAGAAAGAATTGAAACAACAAAAAAATCTTTGGTTTTTGTTGCAGATTCCGCAGGAGCAGCAGCAAAAGAAATTGAATTGTTGCCAATGACAATGGATGATGTGATAACCGATGCGTCCATTTTGGATCGTCGTCTTTCGGGTTGGTTAGATGATGTTTCAGTTGATGCTTGGGAAAACCCAATTGTTATTGATTCAGATGAAGAGTTGGGAACAATAACCTTTACAAGTTTTGGTTTAGATGGAAAGAAAGGCGGAGAAGGAGAAGCCGCTGACCTGATCGAAACGAGAACGGTTGAGATTGCATCTTTTGATGAAGAGTTTACTGAAGAAGACATCGAAAAAGAAACTGAAAAACCTAGTGATAATATTCAACAAACTATGGCCGATTCACTTGGTCTTGCATTCCAACTTGATATGCTGCCATACGAAGAACCAAATTGGTTTGTGAGCGATTTGACGATCGACGAAGTTGAACAAAAATTGGAGGATGGCGGGGCGGACACCGCGTTGTTAGACACAATCACTGGTGCATCTTTTGCTGCAAAAATTGCAAACAGCATGATGCAGGTTATTCCTCTCCTTGATGCACTTTCTGGTGGTGGTGTATCGGCAACAGCTCGGTTGCTGATGATCGAGGTCTTGTCGATGGCTGATACTCAACTCATGCAAGGAATAGAACCAGAACTCCTCAAAGTCATTATTGTTGACCGAAACACGGAAGTTCTTTCAGACCTTGCGGCAGTATTAGATTCTGCAGAAGATGTTTCATCTATTGGAATACTCTACGGAGCGGGTCACATGGTTGACCTAGCACAAAGAATGGAAAAATTGTTTGGATATACACCTGTAGAAGACAAGTGGTTCTCTTCGATGAGCGTCGATCCTAGAGAATCGTTGCTTGATGCAAGCGATATGACTCGAATGCGATTTATGCTCAAATATCAGATGTACAAAGCGCAAGAGGTTGAAAAAAACTCATCAGAACAGTGACAACCTTTCGCATCGTTGTTATTTACTCACTGTGTGAAAAATCATGTGCGGGCGTGTTCCCCATATCTCGTGCTTTAGGAATCCACATTCTTTGATCTGCGAGGTCGTACATCTGAACGTCATCAACATGTCCATCAGCAAAGAAAATTGCAGGTAGTCCGTTGTAACGGCCAAGAGGGGGACTTGTATCAACAAATGCTTCGACACCATTCTCACGTGGTTCCCACTGCACCACGTTTGCAAGAATACGTGGAACAGCGAGGTAAGATCCATCAATATCATCGAGTAAATTGCGGTGTTCTCCGGGTTGTGCATGAAAACTACTGCAAAACACGATCATATTCGTGGGTGTAGTAATTTGACTTGCTACTCGGGCAACTACATTCTCTACTTGACCATGTTGAAGCAATGCTTTGGAAAATTTTAGTTTTGGTTCATGAAAGTGACCATCTGTTTCCCAAAAACCACCGAGATAATAACCGTTGTATCCAAATGCTGGTTGCGTTGCTATTTCTTCAGCATGTTCAACAACTTGCATCGCATTCCACGCTGGGTTTTTATAATCAATCAATGTTTCCCACCGATAGTTCAGTCGATCAAGAAGCCGCCATGGATATGGACCTGCAATGTTTGGATCGTCTTCTTGATAAAAAGGAGCTGGAGGAACGAGCGATTCATCTGGATATGCCCATGCAACATCCCAACGTTCTTGAATTCTCGTTGTGAGATGTCCGGGCATTAATCGATCAAGGTTTGCTATGGAATACATTGCCCACGCCCCACCAACTTGCCTGATTGCATTGAGTTCAGTTGTTTTCTTTGCTCTTGCAATACTTCCTTTTAGTGCAGGGAAAAGTAGACCAATAAGAACTGCTATCACGACAAGCACAACAAGAATTTCGACAAGTGTAAAACCAAATGTTCTGAATTTTTTCAATGCGCTTCCCCCTCTACGGTTAATTCAGAAGGGGGAGTAATTGCAATTGTCTTTTCGCCAAGTTTCGTTTCACCGTTACGAACTCGTGTTTGCAAAGCGTTGCACTCAACAAGTAGCCGTTTTAGAATTTCATCTTCACTGACGTTTGCAACTTTTTCACCTTGCACATAGATAATACCTCTGCGATCGCCAGCAAAAACAGCAACATCCGCGCCTTCTGCTTCCCCGGGGCCGTTCACAACACATCCCATGACAGCAACTTTGAGTGGAAGTACGATGTCTTTTTCTAGTTGTTTTCTTACATCTTCTACGAGTGTAAATAAATCGACTTGGATTCTTCCACAACTTGGACATGCAATCAATTCAGCACCAACTCGCTCTCTGAGATGAAGGCAGTTCAGTAATTCGACAGCATCTTCAACTTCGAAGACAGGATCGCTCGCATAACTAATTCGAATGGTGTCACCAATTCCAGAAGAAAGAAGCGAGCCAAGTGCTGAGATCGAACGGATTGCGCCAGTTTCTCTTGGACCAGCATGGGTGACCCCGAGGTGCAAGGGGTAATCAAAACGTTTAGAAATTTCTTCGTAGATATCAATAACTAATCGTGCATCCATAAGTTTTGCACTGAGGCAAATGTCGTGAAAATTCTGCTTTTCAAATAGTTCGATGTATTCTTCAAGTTTTACAATCATCATCGCTAGAAGATGTCCTTGGTGGCGGTCAGCAAAAAATGATGCAAGTTCTTTTTGTCTTTTCTGTTTGTCCTTCCGTTCGACGACTGACCCTTCGTTGACACCAACTCGTATAGGGATTCCAGCATCTTTGCACGCATCAATGACTTCGCAAACTTGCGATTCATCATCTATGTTTCCTGGATTTAGTCGAATTTTATGAACGCCAGCAGAGATTGATTCAAGCGCACGCTTGTAATGAAAGTGTACGTCTGCAACGATAGGAACTGTTACTTGGTTGAGGATTTCCGGTAGTGCTGCAGTATCTGATTTTTGTGGAACTGCAACTCGCACAATGTCCGCACCAGCCGCTTGAAGTCGATGTATTTCAGCAATACATGCGTCAATTTCGTAGGTGTATCCCGAAGTCATTGATTGGATTGAGACAGGAGCACCGCCACCAATAGTGACATCGCCTACTTGAATTTGTCTCGTGTTTTTTTGATTCACACAGACATTCTACGCTGCAAGTAGAAAGTGTGAAGATTAAGCTTCAAACAATTCAAGTTCAGCAACACTACCCGGAAGAAGGAGATCCGTGACAGGTGTGCCCTCTGGTATTTCAGTGCCATCCATTTGTTTGATAATAACTTGAGGGTGTTCTTGTTCATGCAATTCTAGTGCCGCTTCAAGTTCACTTTGTACAGTTTCTTCTAGCGATTTCCAGCCCATGCGTCCCTTGCACTTTGGAAAAGTTGAACAGCCAAGCCAAGGTCCTTTTTTCCCGCGTCGGAGGTACATCGATTTTTCACATTTTTCACAACTTAGTGAATCGACTTGAAGAGGCGGTGGGGTTGGATATTTGATGCCACCTTTTTTATCAAGGTTTACACA
This sequence comes from Phycisphaerae bacterium, assembly GCA_018656645.1. Taxonomy (GTDB): domain Bacteria; phylum Planctomycetota; class Phycisphaerae; order Phycisphaerales; family SM1A02. The sequence goes on along the minus strand of JABHZL010000054.1, from coordinate 3,355 downwards.
TGTTTTAATATCTGGGTAATTGACGGATGCCAAGAATGGACCAAAGCGTCCAATTCGTTTTTCCATTGCTGATCCATCTTCTGGGCACGCAACATCTACACGCTCTGGTAGTGTTGGTCTTCCCTTTCGATCGATCGGTGCGGCATATTTACAATCTGGGTAAGCGCCGCACGTGAGGAACCGCCCGTTTTTTCCAAACCGATATGCGGTTTGGCTTCCACACTCTGGACACTTATAGATGGCTGGTTCCATCGCAGCCTTCGCGTGCGACATTTCTTCGTATGCTGTTTCTAAACGAGCACTAAAACGTCCGTAAAAATCGTGGAGCATTTCGACCCAACCAATATCACCTTCGGCAATGGTGTCAAGTCTTTCTTCTAGAGATCTTGTGTATTCAACGCCCATCAAAATTGGAAATGCTTCAATTAATTTCTCGGTCACAACAACTCCGAGATCTGTTGGCCAAAATGATCGATCGATTTTTTCAACGTAGTTTCTACGTTGGATGACATCAATAATTGATGCATACGTTGATGGTCGACCAATCCCTTGTTTCTCGAGCTCTTTAATTAAAGAAGCTTCACTGTATCTCGATGGAGGAGATGAAAAAACTTGCTTTGTTGCAATATCGAATGGGTATAGGGGATCGCTTTCTTGAAGATCAGGTAAATTTTGTTCGGAATCTGATGATGGAACACCACTCGCTTTGTAAAAACCATCAAATGCAAGGGTTCTGCCGGCAGTTTTGAAGATTGCTCCCGTGTTCTTGTCATCACGAATCATGAAAATTTCTGTTCGGTTCCATTTTGCATTCGTCATTTGGCATGCGACAAAGCGAGACCAAATCAATCGGTATAAACGACGTTGATCTTCGTCCATACTTGCAGGAAGATTATCAGGATGTCGATGCGAATCAGTTGGGCGAATAGCTTCGTGTGCTTCTTGAGCAGATTTATTTGATGAAGCGTAAAAGTTTGGTTTTTCTGGAAGGTAAGCAGAACCGTATGATTCATCAATAAAACTTCGTGCAGATGCGATGGCATCGCCAGAGATATTTGTTGAATCAGTACGCATATATGTGATCAATCCAACTTGTCCTTCGCCTTTGATTCGAATGCCCTCGTACAGTGCTTGCGCGGCACGCATTGTTCGTTTGGCACCAAATCCCAGTACAGTTGAAGCGGAGGCTTGTAATGAAGATGTAATAAAAGGTGCTGGAGGCCGAACAGTTGTTTCTTTGTGCGCAAGATTTCTTACTTTGTATGTAACTCCATTAGCAATACTGCCACACAATGAAATGTTATCTTTTGCAGGACCTTTGCCATCAGGATTCTCGGTGAGAACTAGTTGAATGTTTTCTAGACCTACTTCTGTGGCAACATCTTGTAAAGTTTTTTGATGTTTTGAGAGGTCATCGTGTGCATCTGCTTTTCTTCCAACTTTAAATGGTTTACCACCAAGTTCGACGAGCGTTCCTTCTACACCCCCATGTTGTGCAAGGAATTCATTGAGTCGTTTCTTTGTTGGAGTTTTGCCTCGTTCATCTTTTGTTTCAAGAAATGCTTTCCATAACGGAGCAACTTTTGTTGCATTCTGTTGGTCCATTGCAAATCTTGCAGTGACATCCCAAGTCTCATCAGGAATATGTGCTTCGATGAGTTTTTCTTTCTCGACAATAATTCGAACAGCAACAGATTGCACGCGGCCCGCGCTCAATCCACCTGCGACACGTTTCCAAAGTAGAGGGGAAACTTGGTATCCAACGATTCGGTCAAGAATTCGCCTTGCTTGTTGTGCATTTACAAACTCCATATTGATTGGATGCGGCGCTTCAAACGCTTCAGAAATTTTCTTTTTTGTGATTTCGTTGAAGATCACTCGCTTTGCTTTTGCAGGATCAATTTTAAGTTCTTCAGCAAGATGCCACGCGATTGCTTCTCCTTCTCGGTCAAGGTCGCTTGCAAACCAAACTGCAGAAGCAGATTTAGCAGCTTTTTTGAGATCTTTGATGAGTGTTCCTTTGCCCTTGACAATTTCATAGGTCGGTGCAAAATCATGTTCTAGGTCAACACCGGGTACTGGTTGCTTGACCCCTTTGGGTGCACGTGGTGGCAAATCGCGAACGTGCCCTACAGAAGCAGTCACGACGAAATCATCACCAAGGTAACGATTGATCGTTCTTGCTTTGGCAGGGGATTCGACGATTACAAGTTGCTTACCAGAGGCATCCACTACCTTAGTTTTTTTCTTCGTGGTCTTTTTTTTCGTTGTTTTCTTCTTGGCCAAAATTCGTTCTCTATAAAGGATAGTTGGAGCGGTACGCCCGTACCATCGGCATGATGGGGGTCGATGGCGGGATATTTGAACGAATTCTCAGGATCTGTCAAGCGTCATTATGAGAAGAAGAGCCCTCAATAGCATGCATAAGTGCTTCTTTTGCAATGACTTGAGGCTGTTTTTCACTAATTTCAATAAAATGCGTTCTTGGGAGTACTTTGAACTTTTTGAGCCAAGTACGCTGTGCTTTTGCATATCTGCGGGTGAGAATCTTGATTCTCTCCACTGCGTGTTCTAGGTCACATTCACCCCTGAGATGTTCGAGCAACTGCTTGTACCCGAGTGCTTCGGCAGCTTGTGGGCAAAGTTCATGTTGAAGCGATTTGACTTCTTCAAGTAACCCTTCGTCCATCATCAATTTGACTCGTTTGTTGATTCTGCGATTGATTTTCCCAACCGCCCAATCGAGCCCTATGATCCGTGAATCTTCCCGAGGTGTTTGCCCATTCCACTGGGATTGTTGTTCAGAAATTGGCTTGCCCGTGATTTCAGAAACTTCGATGGCACGAATTGTTCTACGCCTGTCGTTGATGTGAATTCGAGTTGTTGCTACTGGGTCAAGTGATTGGAGTATTTCTCGAAGTTCATCGTTGGTTCGTTCATCAAGTTCAGCGCGGCGTTGTGGGTCAGCGCTTGGTGCTTCAAACATTCCAAACAAAAGACTTTGCACATAGAGATTCGTTCCACCTACAACGATGGGCCATTTTCCTCTGCTTCGAATTTCTTCAATTGTTTTGTTTGCAAGGGTGAGCCATGAATCAACGGTAAACCCCTGCGTTGATGGGTCAATCATATCGAAGAGGTGGTGTGGCGCTGCTTCTTGTTCATTTTTTGTTGGTTTTGCAGTGCCGATATCCATCTGTGTATAAATTTGCATTGAATCAGCGCATACGCATTCACCTCCATCTGGAAGTGAATTTGCCAATTCAATCGCAAGAGAGGTTTTTCCTCCCGCTGTTGGTCCAAGAATCAGAATGATCGGTCGCATTCCACCCATCGTACCTGACCCGCGATCAAC